>DASQYL010000205.1:0-10005 GCA_035639235.1 Pyrinomonadaceae bacterium
CGTTGTCACGCGGATGCAGACCAATCGACGGCTCGTCCAGAACGTAGAGTGCGCCGACCAGTGATGAGCCGAGATTTGTTGCCAATTGTATTCGCTGGGCTTCGCCGCCCGACAAAGTCGAAGCCAAACGATCGAGTGTTAAGTAATCCAAACCAACTTCGACGAGAAATCTTAGGCGGCTACGAATTTCAAACAGAACGCGATCGGCGATCGCGGATTGTTCCGTGGAGAGCTCAAGCGCACCAAAGAAAGTCGCCGCATCTTTGATCGATAAACCAGAGACCTCCGGCAATGTGCGGCCGCCGACGCGCACGTCGCGCGCTTCCTGCCGCAGCCGACTGCCGTCGCAAGCGGGACAACGTGTGTAGCCGCGATACTTCGACAAAAATACGCGGACGTGCAGTTTGTATTTCTTGGTGTCGAGCCAATCGAAGAAACCGCGGACGCCGCGCCAACCATTCTTGCCGTTAATGACTGCGCGCTGTTGCGGACGCGTCAGTTGATTGAACGCCACGTTCATTGGAATGCGCTCTGCTTTCGAGAAGCGCTTCAATTCCGCTTGCGCCCATTCGTATTGCGGCTTGGTCCATGGTTCGATCGCGCCCTCGCTCAGGCTCAGTCCGGGATTTGGAATTACCAGATCGAGATCCAACCCGATCGTGTTGCCGAATCCCTGACACGTCGGGCACGCGCCGTACGGATTATTGAAACTGAACAGACGCGGTTCGGGTGTCGCGTAAACTGTGCCGTCGTATTTGCATTCGAAGTTTTCCGAGAAGCGAAGTTGGCTGAAGCCCTCTCCCTTTGGGAGAGGGTTGGGTGAGGGTCTTAGCGCGCGTAAACCCTCACCCCCAACCCCTCTCCCAAAGGGAGAGGGGAGACTCACTTCAATCACCGCTTGTCCATGCCCTTCGCGGAAACAAGTCTCGAGAGAGTCGACCAGGCGTTGCCGCACATCGTTGCGAGCGACCAGGCGATCGACTAACACATACACATTTTCAAAATTGTCGCGCTGAAAATCGTCCGGCGACGCGAGATCGATCTGTGTTCCGTCAGCAAACAGACGCGTGAAGCCGCGCTGCATGAGGCTCATGAGGTGCGCGGTGATCTGTTGACGATCCGATTTTGCTTTTGAATTTGTGCTCGGCCGTTTACTACGCGTGCCGTTGCCGTTCGTTGCCCTCGCTGACGGTCGGGCTTCTGACACGCTCAAGCCGGCGCTGGCAGGAAACAAAACATAGAAGCGCGTGCCCTCGTTCAACTGCGCCAGAATTTCATCGGCCGCCGAGTCCGGCGAGTCGCGACGCACCTCGCGGCCGCAGACTCGGCAGACAGTCGTGCCGACGCGTGCGTACAGCAGCCGCAGGTAATCGTAAATCTCAGTCTGTGTCGAAACGGTCGAACGCGGATTGCGCGTGGAATTCTTTTGCCTGATCGCGATGGCCGGAGCGATACCGCGCACTTCATCGACATCGGGCTTGTCCATGCGCTCGAGGAATTGGCGCGCATAAGCTGAGAGCGACTCGACATAGCGCCGCTGCCCTTCGGCATAAATCGTATCGAACGCCAGCGAGGATTTGCCCGAGCCGCTGACGCCGGTGACTACCGTCAATTGATTTATGGGAATCGAGAACGAAATGTTCTTGAGATTATTGACGCGCGCGCCCCTGACTTCGATTGCTTCCTGGGTCATTTGGTCTCGCGAGGACGCACAGATGAGAAATCCGCGAGCGTCGCAAACCATACATCTTAGCGCCAAACTCGCCGCAATGCGAGTCTGGCGAACGCGCGCAATCCGCTGGCAACAGAACCCGCGATTTCTTTCATCTGAGCAAGTTGTTAAGCGAAATTCTGTTGGTATAATCGCTCTCGACGCAGCCTCTTGCCTCTCGGGGAAGGAACTCGAAAATCATGTCATTTGCCAAGCTTTTATTGAAAAATGTGCTTTGCGCCATCTTGCTTTTGACGTTGGCCCAATTGGCCGCCGCGCAGCAAACGACTGCCGACGCCAAGGGCCCCACGATGGCCGGCTCGGCCAACCTGACGCCGGCACAGATTGACGACATCATCCGAAAGTTCACTGCCAAAGAGACGCAATTCCGTCAGGCGCTGAATGACTATGCCTTTAAACGCGATGCGCTGGTTCAGGAAATCGGCATGGGCGGTCAGGTTATCGGCGAGTATCATCGAATATCCGACTTTACCTTCGACAACAAAGGCACGCGCTACGAAAAAATAAATTTTTTCCCGATGCCCAGCTTTCAATCCGTGCAGATAACCAACGAGGATCTGGAAGACCTCGGCGGCGTAAATCCGTTCGCGCTCGAAGGCGCCAAAGCCGCGCTTTACAATTTCAAGTATGTCGGCAAGGAACGCATCGACGAGCTCGATCTGTACGTGTTTGACGTGGCGCCGAAGGTGATGCCCGATCCGAAATCGAAGGAACGCGTGTTCGTCGGGCGCATCTGGGTAGACGATCATGATTTGCAAATCGTGAAGGCGAAAGGCAAGGCCGGTCCGGAGACCAAGAAGAACAAGTTTCCGGTGGTGGAAACTTATCGCGAGCAGATCGATGGCAAATACTGGTTTCCCACTTACGTATACGCCGATGACGATCTGGTTTTTGATAACGGTAGCGATATACGGATTCGCATGCGCGTGAAGTACACGGACTTTGTCGTCGGTCGCGGCAAGGTCACAATTACCGAAGTCGGCGAAGCGCCCGAGACCGAAAACAAACCGCAGCCGCAAACACAACCGCAATCAAACCAGCCGACTCAACCAAATACCACGACGACCACTACTCAGCCGCAAGCAAGTACGGAAACGTCGGATGAGAAGCAGCCGGTCGAAGGCGGTTTTTTAAACGGTAAGGCAGTCTCGCTGCCGAAGGCCATTTACCCGGATGAAGCTCGAAAGACTCATGAGGCGGGAACGGTTCAAGTGAAGGTCCTGGTTGACGAAAAAGGAGAGGTAATCTCAGCCGTCGCCGTTTTTGGTCCGGACGTGCTTCGGGACGCGGCAGTCAAAGCCGCGATGCGCGCCAAATTCAAACCGATGATTGTGGACGGAGCAGCGGTCAAGGTTTCGGGAATACTCACTTACGATTTTGTGGCGCAGTAGTTTTCGTGACGCGAATTGATAAGCGCTCGACTCCCAACTCGCGCATTATCAACTGCTGGACTTGTTTGACGAGGGCGTCAAGATCGTCGTCGGTCTTGACCCATGAGGTTTCGACCGGCGGCATCATCACCATCTCAATCGTTCCCGGCCACGCTTCGCCTTTTCCTTTCCCCATCAACACGTCTGAGTTCTTCAAAGCAATCGGAACGATTGGCACGCCCGCCTGCACCGCCATGTGAAACGCGCCTTTCTTGAACGGCAACATCTCACCCGGCTGTGCGCGCGTGCCTTCAGGGCAAACCATGAAAGAGATTTCGGAACGAAGCCGGTCGGTCGCTACCCTAATCGTCTCAACCGCGCGCTCGCGATTCGACCGATCGATCGCGATGACATTCACGAAGCCCATCGCGTAACCCAGTATCGGTGCTTTCAAAAGCTCTTTCTTGGCGATTGCTCCCATGTCGCGACCCGTGAAAGCAAACAGCGGCGCGGCGTCGAGATAGGAACGATGATTGGAGACAAAAACATAAGGTTGGTTGGGATCGAGATGCTCGCGGCCGCTGACGATGACCTTCACACCCGACAGCCTCAACCAGTTGCGCGCGCCCCACTTGGCCCACCAATAAATCCAATTCTGTCGATTGAAAAGAGTCCCCAGCAGGACCACGGGCGGCGCGAAGATCAGTAAGAGCGTCGCCGCGACGAACCACGACCAGGCGAATAAGAGAACGCCGATGAGATGCGGACCGCGTCTTGTGCTAGACTGCGCCGCGCCAGGAGCGGAACTCTTCTCAATTTTGGCAGAAGGAGATTCGGAATGAGTCGTCATACGATTGTTAACGGTAATGACAATCAATGTCTCCGATCACATCGCCGCGTTAGCGGCGAAATGTTTATAGCACGAGAGGATTTTTTACAATCCTCGCAGAACAAGACGGGATGGGTTGCATCCCGTCTTGTTCTGCGAGCCGTCAGAGCGTTCGCCGGTTTCTATAAATATTTTGCGCCTACGGCGCTCATAATTCTGCTCGCGACGTTCTCATTCTCTACCAACGTCGCACACGCTCAACGTCGAACTACGGCTCCCGCTGCCGCAGCCCCAATTCCATCGCCGCGATCAGTCTTTGGTTTCAATCCCGGCGACGACCGTACGATCATCGATTGGAAACAGATTACCGATTACTTTGCGCGGCTCGCCAAAACCAGCGACCGCATTCGCATCGAATCAATCGGCACGTCCACGCTGGGGCGCGCGATGTTCGCCGCAATCATCAGCGCGCCCGAGAATATACGCAATCTCGACAAGTACAAAGCCATTCAAGCGAAGCTCGGCGATCCGCGCAAGGTCGCGAGCGACGCCGAACGAGATCAATTGATTCGCGACGGCAAAACAGTCGTAGTCATTTCTTGTTCAATCCACTCAACCGAAATTGTGGCGTCGCAGATGTCGAGCCAACTTGCGTATAACCTCGTCAGCGGAAACGATCCGGACACGCTGGCGATTCTGCAAAACACAATTCTGATTTTGATTCCGTCACCAAATCCCGACGGTGTCGATATCGTGGCGAATAATTATCGCAAGACGTTCGGCACCAATGCTGAGGGCAGCGGCCCGCCCGAGCTGTATCATTATTACGCCGGGCACGACGACAATCGCGATTGGTTCATGCTCGATTTGAAAGAGACGAAAAACATCACGCGTCTGTTCTGGAAAGAATGGTTTCCCGAAATCGTCTACGACATTCATCAGCAAGGGTCGAACGGGTCGCGATTTTTTGTTCCGCCTTTTTACGATCCGCCCAATCCGCACATCGACGCGCTGCTGCTCCGGCAAGTTGGTTTGATTGGTCACAAGATGGCTGCGGATGTGACGGCAGCGGGCTTCAAAGGAATTTTGACGAATGCGCTTTACGACACGTGGTGGCACGGCGGTTTTCGCACCGCGCCTTACTTTCACAATTCGATCGGCATCCTGACTGAAGCTGCGAGCGCGCGCATCATGACGCCCAGCAACGTTACGCGCGAACAGCTTGCGCGCTCCAGCACCCGCGGCATGACGAGCGCGATGGTGGCCACCACAAATTTTCCAAATCCATGGGCCGGTGGCGCGTGGCATCCGCACGACATCATGCAAATGGAATTGATCGCGTGTCATGCGGTGCTGTCGCTGGCGTCGAATTATCGGGCCGATTACCTGCGCAATTTTTATAATTTGGGAAAGGCCGGACTTGCGCAACTAACGAGCGCCGACCCGATCGCGTATCTGATTTCCGCCGGACAGGGCCACGATGAAAATGTAGCGAAGATGGTTGGCACACTTGTCGAACAGGGCGTTGAAGTGTATCGGCTCGATCACGAGCTGCATGGCGCCACCGGTCACGTCGTCATAAACAAATCAGCAACGGGAGAACTGGGCATCGCCATCGTCGCAGGGACACCGCCTGTACCGTCGGTTGAGATTCCCGCCGGTAGCTACATCATCTTTCTGAATCAGCCATATCGTCAGAATGTGATGGCCTTATTTGAGCCGCAGGTTTATCCGAATCGCACTACCGCGACCGGCGAAGCGGAGCGCCCATACGACGTGGCCGGATGGACCTTGCCGATGTCGATGGGAATCGACGCCCCCGCCGTCACATCGATCGACGAGCCTGCTGCTCAACGAAAGCTGACACTCATCAAATCGGAAAACGATGTGCGGAAGGACCTCGGCCTGACTTTATGGACCAGCGACAAATCGCCGATTGCTAATCCAATCAAAACGGGAATTCGCGTCGGCATCTATCAGAACTCGCGTGCCGGCAACATGGACGAAGGCTGGACGCGTTACGTCTTCGACACCTTCAATGCGCCATACAAATCGGTAAACGAGACCACACTCAACGAGGCCGACCCGCGCGCGAATTTCGACGCGATCGTTTTGCCGTCGGAACAGCAGGGCCGCGGTGCTCCTGATAGCGATGTCCCGGCGCAACCCGAAAACGCGCGCGGCCTCAGCGACAAGGGTTACGCAAACCTGGCGAAATTCGTCGATGAAGGCGGCACGCTGATCTGTTTCGATGGCTCCTGCGGGAACGTGATCAGGCAGATGAAACTGCCGCTGCGCAATGTGCTGACGGGCGTTCGTTCGTCGGACTTCTATTGTCCGGGCTCGATCCTGCGAATCAACGTCGACACATCGAATCCGATCGCCCGAACGATGTCGAAAGATACGGACGCTTATTTCATCAACAGCTCTGCTTTCGAAGCCACCGACAACAAGGTTCTGGTGATCGCTCGATACGCAAAAGACAACGTGCTGCAATCGGGCTGGCTACGCGGCGAAGACAGGATAAAGGACAAGATCGCGCTGGCGCAGATTGAGATGGGTAAAGGACGCATCGTTCTATTCGCCTTTCGCCCACAGCATCGCGGGCAGACGTGGGGAACATTTCCATTCATCTGGAATGCGATCAATTTGAGTTCGGCGCAATAGTGTCAGAAGCCCGACTGTAAAGGAGGGCAAACAACGCAACGCGCCGGGTGATGTGAATGAAGACTTGACAAAAGTGGCCCTCCCTCGCGGTCGGGCTTCTGACACGCTTGCTGTCGCTGACGGCCGATGTTATCTTCTCCTCGTCGCTAGTCTCTCCCGATACACTCTCTCCACCAATGAACTAAGGTATGTTTGCGGGATTCGAATGCCCGCCTAACAACCTTACTCTCGACGCAGGGCATCAAAACCCGTCGTTGATCGCGCGTCGTTTCATTACCTGGTAAGCGATCTCTCCAAGGAGTTAGCCATGAAGAAGTTCACCGCCCTCGCCTTAGTCTTCGCAATTAGTTTTCTGTTCGTTCCCATCGCGAATTCGCAATCGCGTCCACGCCGGGTCAATCCGAACCCGCCGGCGGACCAGGGCCAGCAGGCGGATTCGCAAGCACCTGCGCAACCAGTCGGCCCAGCCACCTCTAAGATGGGCAAGCCGCCCGCGCCGCCGGTGCTGCGCGGCGCGAACCGAGATCCGAACGAACAGCAGCCTACGACGCAAAAGAAGGATGCCGGCCCGGAAGAAGTCGGTGAAGGCGATGTGGTGAAAGTTGAGACGACGCTGGTCAGCATTCCGGTCGCGGTCATGGATCGAGACGGCAAATACATTCCCGACCTGACCAAGGATAATTTCCGTATTTGGGAAAACGACGTCGAGCAGAAGGTGGCCTACTTCGCTTCGACTGAAAAACCTTTCACGGTGGCGCTGGTGATCGATACGAGCGCCTCAACCAGATATAAAATCGAAGAGATTCAGGACGCGGCGATCGATTTCGTAAATCAACTAAGGCCGGACGACAAAGTCGCGGTGGTATCGTTCGACGACAAGATTCATTTCTGGGAGTCGCAACCGACGACTGACCGCGCCACCGTTCGCAACGACATACTAAAATTGCGGATCGGTTCGGGTACGCGTCTCTACGATGCGATGGACGAAGTTATCAATCAGTACATGAGCCGGATTGATGGCCGCAAAGCGATCGTTTTATTCACCGACGGCGTCGACACCACCAGCAAACACGCAACTTATGAAATGAATTTACAGGACGCCGAGGAGACAGATGCTTTGATCTATCCGGTGGAGTTCGATACATCTGCTGATATGGGTGTGTTGTTCCCCGGCGGCGGCGGTTCGCGTCGCGGCCGAAATTATCCGAACGGCGGCAATTATCCGAACGGTGGCAACTATCCGAACGGTGGAAATTATCCGAACGGCGGCAATTATCCGAACGGCGGCAATTATCCGAACGGTAATGGCCGAAACAATCCGAACGGCAATGGCGGCGGCGGAAGTATTTTCGACATCCTCGGCGCGATTCTAAATGGCGGTTCGTATCCGAGTGGCGGCGGATATCCAGGCGGCGGTGGCCGCAACGGTCGTGGCGGATGGCCCGGTCGCGGCGGCGCCGGGACCAGCCGCGCCGAATACGAATTGGCCGATCAATATCTGCACGATCTTGCGCGCGTGACGGGTGCGCGGCTTTACGATGCCGAGCAGACTAACTTGAATACGGCTTTCCGGTCGGTAGCGGACGAGCTTCGCAAACAATACAGTCTTGGATACTATCCAAAAAATCCGCCGCAGGCGGGTGAGCGACGGAATATCAGAGTGCGCGTGAATCGTCCCGAATTGGTTGTGCGCACGCGCGACAGCTACGTGTTTCAAAACGGCGCACAATCAAACACCGCGCAAACCACAACGACAAAGCCCAATAATCCGCCGGTTCTGAAAAAAGATTTCTCAGGGACGCAGTGAGAGTAATTCAGCAGAGATTTAGCCGCAGATGAACGCGAATTGACGCGGATTATTTTTTTGAACGTGATCTTCGGTGCTATTTTTAATCCGCGTCTATCTGCGTAAATCCGCGGCCGCATGATCGGGCTGCAGATCGGTTACCCGACTAAACCACGGTTCCGTCAGGAACCAGCGCATTCTTGGGGACAATGATGATCCGATCGCGGATGTAATACATTCCGTTGGGCCCGTCACTCGTTTCGACTCCCGCTTCATTCAGCAGACGCACGTCTTTGCCGATGCGCGCGTTCTTGTCGATCAGGGCGCGGCGAATTATCGTATTCTCTCCGATGCCAACTCGCGGCCGTGCCGCCTCACGATCGGCCAACATGTCTTCCAAAGTTTGGTAATAGTCGGCGCCCATGATGTACGCCGCATCGATGTGGCTGCCCTCGGCGACGCGCGCGCGTAAGCCGATCAACGAACGATTGATCTTCGCGCCGTTGATGATGCAACCGTCGCTGATGATCGAGTCGCGAATCTCGCAATTGTCGATCTTCGATGGCGGAAGATGGCGTGGACGGGTGAAGAGTGGAGCTTCTGCATCAAACAGATTGAACGGCGGAATCGGCGAAGTCATGTCGAGATTTGCTTTGTAGAATGCTGCAATCGTTCCGATGTCTTCCCAATAGCCGTTGAAGAGATAAGCCTGCACGTTGTACTTGTCGATGCTGGCGGGAATGACTTCCTTGCCAAAATCGAAATGGGTTGTGTTATCAGCCAGCACTTCTTCGAGCCGATCGTATTTGAAAACATAGATGCCCATCGATGCGAGAAACGGCCGCTGGTGCGCTTCGTCCGCTGATAGCCCGAGCCTAGTCGTATCGACGCGCATTGCTTCCAACGCATCGCCTTTCGGCTTCTCGCGAAACTCGACGATGCGGCCCGCGGCGTCCACTTTCAAGAGACCGAATTCGCTGGCTGAGTCGGGCGGAATCGGAATCACTGAAACTGTGATGTCGGCGTTCGCATCAAAGTGCCGCTTAAGGAATTTTCGATAGTCCATCCGATAAAGATGATCGCCGGATAAGATCAGAAGCGTATCGATTCGCCAGTCGCGAATGTGCGGCAACACCTGACGCACGGCGTCCGCCGTTCCTTGAAACCAATCGGGCCGCTCGGGAGTTTGTTCGGCGGCGAGAATCTCGACGAACCCATCAGCGAAAGGCGAGAAGCGATACGTCGTCGCGATGTGCCGGTTGAGCGAAGCCGAATTGAATTGCGTCAACACGAACATGCGAATGACATCCGAGTTGATGCAGTTCGAAATCGGCACATCGACCAAACGATATTTTCCACCGAGCGGCACCGCAGGCTTCGAGCGCTGCGCCGTCAGCGGAAACAAGCGCTGGCCCGCACCACCGCCGAGAATCACCGCCAAAAGATTGTCTCTGGAAGGCATAAGAGATGAGGCGAGGATATAAGGAAATAGAGAAGCGTTTCAAGGCAAGCGAGGATTCGGACGATCAGATTCGATGGAGTACACTTCCATCCGCGTAGCGACGAATTCAAATAGCCGGTGGCAACGCAACCAGTCTTCGTGATTCTAAACGCCAGCCAT
>DASQYL010000206.1:0-8263 GCA_035639235.1 Pyrinomonadaceae bacterium
TCGGCCATCACTCCCAAAAGGATCACAGCGCCCATGACCGCGAAATCAAGCGAACTCGGAATTCCCAGGAGATTCACCAGGTTGCGCAGCACTTGCAGCAGCGCCGTGCCGATCAGGATGCCGATGACCGATCCTTCGCCGCCACGCAAAGAGCACCCACCCAAGACAGCGGCCGCGATTCCGTAAAGTTCATAGGCGTTGCCGTGATTCGCGGGCGACACTGAATTCGTATAAAAAGCGAAAATGATCGCGGACATCGCCGTCAACACGCCGGCAATTACGTAAGCACTCGTCGTGATTCGCTTCGTATTGATAGCTGCGTAGCGCGCCGCTACGGGGTTGCGGCCAGTGGCAAATAGATACCGGCCGTAGACTGATCGGTGAAGCATGATCCAGGTTGCAATGCTGATTAAGATCAGGAGCACAAACGGCATCGGCACGCCAAACAAATTTCCGTTTGCCAGAAAGCGCAGCGAATCGAATCCTCCGAACGATCCGAAACCTTTGGTCTCATCTCGCGTGATGAAGCGGGCCAGTCCTCGATAAAACAAGAGTCCGCAGAGCGTGACGATGAACGGCTGCATGTTGACGCGGGTGATGAGCAGACCGTGCAGAAACGTGAGAAACATCGCTAGCGCAAAGCAACCGGCGACGGCTATCAGCACGCCGACTCGCCATTCAGTCAACATCATCGACAGCAGCACGCCCAGCAGTGCCATCATCGAACCAACCGACAGTTCGATGCCGCCGGAGATAATGACCAGGCCCAAGCCGATGCTGAAAATACCGAAGGCGCCAATTTGCCGGGCCAGGTTCTGTAAATTGATCGCTAACAGAAAGTTCGGATTGATCGCCGACACGATCGCGCAAAGAGCGATGAGCAAAATGAAGATGCCTAATTCTTTCTTCATCGAATTCAAGCCGCGCGCGCTGCTCCGGTTGCCAATCGCATGACTGCTTCTTCGCTGAATTGTTTGTGCTCGAGAACTCCTGTAATCCTGCCTTCATGCATCACTGCAATCCGATCGCTGATGCCGAGCACCTCTTCCATCTCACTGCTGATGACGATGATCGAAACACCTTCGTCCGCAAGCTGCCGGATGAGCGCGTAGATCTCGGCCTTGGCGCCCACGTCAATGCCGCGCGTGGGTTCGTCAAAGATCAAAACCTTCGGCGCCAGCGCGAGCCACTTCGCCAGCACGACCTTTTGTTGATTCCCGCCGCTCAGATTCGCCGCCTTCGTTTCAACCGACGGAGTTTTGATATTGATCGATTTGCAGGCGTGCTGCGCAACCGCGGTTTCTTTCGAAGCATTTATCAGTCCTGAGATGGACCAGCGGTTCAGTCCCGGCAACGAAATGTTTTCGCGCACGGTGAAATCGACAATCAAACCGCATTGCCGCCGATCTTCCGGCACGAGATAAATCCCGTGCTTGACGGCGTCCTGCGGCGAAGCGATCCGCAAACACCGGCTCCCGAGCACGACCTCGGTTTGCGCGCCCGCGTCAATGCCGAAAATTGCGCGCGCCACCTCAGTTCTTCCGGCGCCGACCAATCCGGCCAATCCCAGGATTTCGCCGCGGCGAAGACTAAGACTGACATGGCGGCCGGGATATCGCGACGTGCGCAGATTGTTAAAGGTAAACCAGTCGCCATCACTCGGCTCGCGCCTGGTGTGGCATCCTGACGTGAAAAAATCTTTCAGGTCGCGGCCGACCATCATGCGGACCATGCGCTCATGACTAATCTCGGTGCGCGAGAGTTCGCCCGCGTTTTGGCCGTCGCGCAGCACGACGGCGCGATCGGCAATCTCCTGAACTTCATGCAGCCGGTGCGAGATATAGATGATACTGACGTTTTGTTCCCGCAGATCTTTGATTATCTGCAATAGTCGCGCCGTCTCCGTGACCGTGAGGCTCGACGTCGGTTCATCCATAATTATTAATTGAGCGCCGCTGGAGATGGCTCTCGCGATTTCGACCAACTGCTGTTGCGCGAGGGACAGGCTGTTCAATGAAGTGCGGCTCGACAGAGCGAGACCGAGCTTTGAAATGATTGCATTGGCGTCTTGGTACATGCGCCCGCGATTGATCAATTTCAGCCATCCGCCTTTGATGGGTTCACGATGCAGAAAGATGTTAGCGGCCACGTCCAGGTTATCGAGCACGCTCAGTTCCTGATGAATAAATTCAATGCGGCGCGCGCTCGCGTCACGCGGTGAATCAATCTCGATCGGCTCGCCGTTGAGGAGAATCGTGCCGGCGTCTTTCTGCACCACGCCGCCGAGAATGTTCATCAAGGTCGATTTGCCGGCGCCATTTTCACCGATGAGTGCAACTATCTCGCCCGCATAAACGTCGAGGTTGACATTCTCCAAAGCGCGCACGCCCGGAAAGCGTTTGCTGATGCCGGACATTTGCAGCAGAGAATTAAGCATGTCGTAGTAAAGGCTTAGAGAACGCGCGATTGCTTACCAACCGAGACCCGAATAAAGCGATGGTAAGAACTATGACAGGGAAGCTTAAACGAATCGACTCCATCTCTCCTCCGGTTGGCGTTGCATGGTAAATGACAAACGTGCAAATGAGAAGAACTAGTTTTGCAGGTCTCGCAATGCGGGATAGAGACGGCAGAATTTCCGATATTGCCGGTCGAGTAATTGCATCGATGATGCATGAGGTTCGACGGTTGAAGTGATCTGCACGACCGCATCGCACGCCGTCTCGACCGACCGCCACGCTCCGATACCCACGCCGGCGAGCAGTGCAGCACCGTAAGCAGCACCCTCTTCCGCTTGAACCATTTTGACGGAGTGGCGGTAAACGTCGGCCTGAATCTGTCGCCAAAGTTTCGAACGCGCGCCGCCTCCACCCAGCCTGATCTCTTCAACCGGCACGTTCATCTCTTTGAAGATTTCAAATGTGTCTCGCAGGCTGAAGGCGACGCCTTCGAGAATCGCTCGCACGATGTGCGCGCGTGTGTGGCTCGCCGTCAAACCAACCAACGCCGCGCGCACGTGCGGATCGAGATGCGGCGTCCGCTCGCCCATCAAGTAGGGCGTCCACAAAAGGCCATCTGCTCCCGGCGCTACCGTCGCGGCTTCGCGTGTCAATACTTCATAGCCGTCGCCGTGAGCGTCGCCCGCGACACCGAATTGATCGCGGAACCATCGCAGCGAAAGCCCCGCGCCCTGGGTTACGCCCATCACATGCCAGCGGCCGGGTACTGCATGACAAAAAGTATGGACGCGGCCTTTGGGATCGAGGGCTGGCCGATCCGTCGCGGCAAACACAACGCCCGAAGTTCCAATCGTCGCGCTCACACTTCCGGCGCGCACGATGCCCATGCCCACCGCACCCGCCGCCTGATCGCCCGCGCCCGCAACTACCGGCGTGCCGGATCTCAATCCCGTGACTTCTGCCGCGGTACGCGAGACTAAGCCAACCACTTCCGTAGACTCGTATGCTTTCGGTAACAAACGCTGGTCGATTTCGCTTGCCGACAAAACCTGATCTGACCATCTTCGCGCGGCGACATCAAAAAGCAGAGTGCCTGAAGCGTCCGCCACGTCAGTGGCTTTGTCGCCCGTCAATTGCAAGCGAACATAATCTTTCGGCAGCAAGATCGAATGAACGCGTCGCCACGCGTCCGGTTCGCATTCGCGCAGCCAAAGCAGCTTCGGTAGAGTGAATCCGGTGAGCGCCGGGTTGCATGTCAATTCGATCAGACGTTCCGCGCCGACCGTCTCGGTAATCGTGCGACATTGCGCGTTGGTGCGCTGATCGCACCAGAGGAGCGCCGGCCGCAGCACTTGATTGTGATCGTCCAGCACCACCGAGCCGTGCATCTGACCGGAAAATCCAATTGCTTTGATGTCATCTGAAGGTGTTTTGCTGTCGGTGATGACTTTGCGGATGGCAAGTTGAGCCGCCCGCCACCAATCGCGCGGATCCTGTTCGGCCCATCCAGTCTGAGGCGACGCGAACGGTTCATGCTCGACCGTGGCCGATGCTTGCACGTAACCGGCCGTGTCGACAACTACCGCGCGCGTGCCACCCGTTCCGACGTCCACTCCGAGAAATTTCATTTAGTTTTTGCGAGCGCCGCCTGAATCCTTTTTTCGCGTCGGATTCTGGACCACAACCAACCTGTAGTCGTTTGCATTGCGGCAATTAACCGTCCTCGCGGTCGTCGCTGAGTAGTCTGCTGAACAGGCTGCAATCAAAAGAACCGCGAAATAAACGCCGGCGAAATTATGGGGCTTCATTGACCCCACTTCATCGCACCTCAACCATCACTCATCACCGTCACTGTAGGTTCGCCGCTTCATATCGGCGTATGCCGCTTCGATCAGTTTTGTAAGCGCTCTCTCGTTGATTTGACGTTCGGGTTTGAGTTTCACATGGCGCATGAACTTGCCTGTGCCTTCCAACAGGCCGCTCGGATCATAAAGTTCCGCGCCGCGAAAGAATCCGACGTTCACGTGAGCCGTGAAAGAATCCACATAGCCGAAGGCCGCGTCGCCTACGCACGCGGTGGGCTGGTCGTCATGCAAAACTTCGCGCACGTCGTCTCCGCATTCGCGCATGACGTCAAACCAACGATTTGCGATCTCTCCCAATTCATCCGCGTGCTCACGCATCCAGGCTTCGATGGCTGCGTCTCGTTTGACCGCGCCGGAAAACAGAAAAAGTTGGCTCATCGCGAATCCTGCTTTGCTCGCATCCACCGTTTGAACGCGCCTAAGTTTTATCTATTCCGCTTCCGCCGTGACTTCACCCACGACGCATAGTCTTTTGGAGTGTCCATAGTTTTCAGCTCCGCCCAAGCGGCAATCGCATCTGCCCGCGTTCCGTTCTTTTCTGCGGCGAGAAACGCGGCCACGAAGTTTATGTAACGGCCGTGCGACACCTTTTCAAATCGTTCCAGTTTGTTTAGCGCGATGTACTGCCCAACGAGGTCGCTATAGGTAGGGCTTTTGCCATTCGCGATTTGTTCTTCTCGCCACCGATTGAGACGATACCAAACGCCGGACTTCTCGCGAACGTGGGGAGCAATCTTCCGGCCTTCGCGGATGATGAAGTCTTTCGTCACGCGATTGCTGGTGTAGTGCTCGATTCGTAAATTCAGGCTGAGTGCGCGTTCGATGTCCTTCACTCCCGTCTGGCGCAGGGCGCGCTTCGTCGGCAGCTTGAATATTCCCGTTTGCAAGAACGCGACAATCGCTCGTTCAAGTTCGTCCTTTCGCAACCGCTTGACTTCGCGAAAGCCGTTCTGAAGCGCGAAGTCTTTCAGCTCGTCGAGATACCAATAACCGTTCTCGAAATCGCGCACGGTCATCGTCGAAGAAATTTTGCTCGTCACTTTTGTCGGCGCTAACAGCGTCGAAGTCGAAGACTGCGCCAAAGTTGAGCTGTATGCATTCGCGGTAAAGGATTGTCCGAGTATGTCGGCATCCATTCGCGCCGCATCCAGTCCTCACATTCTAGTTGGCAACGCGCGTCAGCCATTGTAGTTCACGTGAAGTTGCAGCGGCCCCATTGTATTATAGGAAGCCAGCTCGCATAGGAACCTGTGGATTATACGAAAGGCCTGTTCGCGTCTCAACGAAATGCGATTCGTTAACAATTTGATGATCAGCAGCTGCGGCGGTCGCATTCTGTGGCGAAAGCTGCTAAAAATAAAAGCACATCCAAAGACTGAACAGGGGAGTGCAAGATGAAAAGACAGCTAGTTGTGGGTTTGATGACAGCAGCGTTGGCTTTGCTTCTGGTCGTTTACGTGACGGCAAAAAAGGGCGGAACGACAGTCGAATTGAAGAATGCCCAGGGCGAGAGCGTGGGCACGGCCACAATTTCAGCGGCCGGCAAAGGCGTTAGGATAAAGCTGGATCTGAAGAACCTGCCGCCAGGTGAACACGCGATTCACATCCATCAGATGGCGAAGTGCGAAGCGCCTGATTTCAAATCGGCAGGTGGGCACTTTAATCCGGCCGGCAAACAACACGGTACGCTGAATCCGATGGGCCCACATGCGGGCGACATGAATAACTTCATGGTAAAGCCAGACGGAACGTCGCATGCCACGGTCACTGATCCAAGGGTGAACCTCGGCACAGGTGATTACTCATTGTTTGCAAATGGCGGCACTGCGCTTGTGATTCATGCTAAGGCCGACGACATGAAGACCGATCCGGCAGGCAACGCCGGCGATCGCATTGCGTGCGGAGCTATTAAGCAATAGTTGTCGAGACAGATTCTTCCGCAACATCGTAAGTGTCAGTACCGGGAGCGGTAGCGACCGGATCAAGACGAATGTTGCACGACGATCCACCTCGCTCGGGGTACTGACACGATTTAGATCCATTCTGAAAGTTCCCTCCGCGTCCACAATTTTTGGTGGACGATAATTTCCGGATTCTCGTGCGCCGGGGATCGTGTTTGAAGGGGGGAAGAATGCCACCATTACATCCTGCGTTTGTACATTTTCCTATTGCGTTAGTGGTCGTCTCGTTTCTCGCCGACTTGCTGGGACGAATTTTCAATAAAGCTTCGCTGCGTTGGACCGGACTATGGTCGATGGTTGCTGCTTTAATATTTGGAGCGATCACGGCGGCGACTGGCTATTGGGATTGGAAACGCCTCGGCGGAGTGCTCGGCGACACGAATCGTTATGTCGACTTTCATTTCGATGTTGGCTTAGTTCTGGTTGGCGCGGTAATTGTGCTGACGATCTGGCGAGTAATTTACTCGCGACGCGATCGACAGCCCGGCGTGCCTTATCTGATTGCGATGCTGCTGGCGACAGGATTAGTTCTGTTTCAAGGTTGGTACGGCGGTCAGATGGTCTATTCGCAAGGCGCCGGCGTGTCCGCGGCGAGCAAAGGAACCGAACCTGCCGACAACGGCAAAAAAGTTCTGGACAAGATCACTCCAAAGGGTGATTGACGTTTGGGTGCCGATTAGATCAACGGCAACGAAGCTCGAAACGGCTTAACGTTGATCGTTACTATTTTCGATCCGAGCGCGTGATGTCTCGCGGTCAGCCGCACGACGCCCGAACTCTGTCTGGTCTTAATCCACACTGCGCCGACCCCGCCAAAGAGGGCGAAGGGGTTTTCGCCGATGATTTCGCCGGGTCCCTCAATCATCAGCGTAATCGGACCGTTCGCAAACGGGCGCACCGCGCCGTACTCGTCGGTAATTTTCATCACCACGCGAGTCACGTCTATGCCGTCGCCAATCAACTCGCGATCGTCTGGTTCCATCAGTAGTTGGTGATCGGCGCCATGTCCGGACATCTTGCGCTCCATGACTTTCTTGCCACCGATATAGCCTTCGATTCGCAAATCGTCCCAGCCGCGACCGATGCCATCGCGCAGGTTTGTGACGAACGGCGCGTACTTTAAGTGCGAATAAGTTTTTCGATCGGGTTCGACTTCGGCAATCAATCTTTCGCCAATATAGAATCTCAGCTTCTCGCAGTTCGAGCAGACCAGCGCGTTAGTGAAGGTTTCGTTCTCATCACCGCGCGCCCAATCAAAGGCCGGCTCGAGGACGATCTCTTCCGATGGATCGCACTGGGATTTGTAAAAGCCTGCCGCCGGTTTCGGAATGCGGAAGATATCCGAGACGCCGTGATAACAAATGCGATCGCCGGAGCAAAAGTTGGCGTGCGTGTTGTAGTCGAATGCGCACCATCCGAGGCCGCCGGCATATTTGTCGTCGGACGCGAGTTGATCATGGACGCGCGCATGGCGGTGCGTGTGCTCGCGCAGGCGCTCGACGTTGTCGTTGCGCTTGGTCGGATACATGTGGCCGTTGAATTCTGTGTTGAGATAGAGCGGATGATTCGGCGGCCGCAAGGGAAAGCCGAAGTCGTTCATCGTAAAGACGTCTTCGAGAAGTTCCGAGTTGTAGCGGTAACGCACGCCGCCGGTTGGCCGCGAGTCGTCCAGCGAATGAGCCACGGCGTTGGTCTTACTGTAGAAATCGTGATTGTCGGCAGATTCGTTGATGCGCACGCCCCACAAAATAATCGACGGATGATTCCAGTCGCGGCGAATCATCTTTTCGACATTCTGCACCGCCAGGTTCTGCCAGTCTGCATCGCCGATGTGGTTCCAACCGGGGATTTCCTCAAACACTAACAACCCGTATTCATCGCAGCCATCAAGAAAATGGGGCGACTGCGGATAGTGCGAGGTGCGCACGATATTGCACTTGAGTTCCTTGCGCAGAAGCCACGCATCGCGCTTCTGCGC
>DASQYL010000207.1:0-9445 GCA_035639235.1 Pyrinomonadaceae bacterium
GCACGCGTGTTCGAATAGAGTCGCGCACGATGACGCCGACACGGCCGGCCACCGATCATTCATACGAGATAACGCTGGCGACCGGAATCTCGCGTGCAGACGCCGAAGCTCTGAGCGCCTCAGTCCGTCAGACCGCGGACGAGCAAGCTCAGGTCGCCGCCGATGCAAACGACAAGTGGAAAGTAGTAATTGAAAAACAGACAAACGCCGAGGTCGAGGAGACGCGGGCAAAACTCGACGACGTTGGATTTGAAGTAATCGCCGTCAAAGATACACCGAAGCAAATCGCTGCCACTATAAATACGAAGCCCGCGACGTCAATCGCCCCGTCGTCGACAGCCGCAAACAAATTGAAATACACAGCGCGAGCGGCTTCGTCGAATCGCGAATTAGTCGCGTTCGCGCGCGGCGCCGCACCGTCGTTGCGATCCAGCGCGCCGCTGCTCTTCGCGTCGAGTGACGAAAAGAACGCACCGGTAAGATTCAACGACAAGCCTTATCGCGGGAAGATAGAAGTTTTCGCAAACACACACGGCAGTGTCACCGTCGTCAACGTGATCGGTTTGGAAGACTACGTGCGCGGCGTCGTGCCGAATGAGCTTTCATACCCGGCGTTGGAAGCCTTGAAAGCTCAGGCAATTGCAGCCCGCACCTACGCGGTAAAGAATCGGGGCCAGTTCGCATCGGAAGGCTTCGATTTGTTGCCGACGACGCGTTCGCAGGTTTACCGCGGTCTTACGAGCGAGACTTCGCTGACGTCGCAGGCGGTCGATCAAACGCGCGGCGTCATCGCGACTTATAACGGTGAACCAATCAACGCACTGTACACATCGACCTGCGGCGGCCGCACCGAAGATGCCGAGAATATTTTCAACGAAGCGATTCCATACCTGCGCGGACGCGAATGCGCCGTCGAAGGCAAGGCCGCGTTCGCGCCGTTCACGATCAAGAGTTCGCGCGATCTTTTCGAGATCAAGGATGAACGCGATCTGGTCTACGCGCGCGACGTGGCGTTGCTCGCAGTAAACGGTTTTTCATTGCCAACGGAGAAGATTTCTAGTTCGTGGTTGTCGTCACACCTCTCCGAAGCCGAAGCGCGCGATTGGTTGAATGCGGCGGCGCGTCTGGCGCGTAATGCGGCGTTCAAGCCGCCCGACGACGCAACCAAAACGCCGGCGTTCAGCACTGCACTGATGGCAGCCATTTATGCCGATCGCCGCGCCGACACTTTGCTCAACAGCGCGGACGCCGATTACTTGCTTGGCTTTCGCGACGGCGAAGAAGTTCCCGCGGCAAATCGCGCCGACGTGGCAATGTTTTTGCGTGACGGCGCGCTTTCACTTTTCGCCGACGCTACGTTGCGGCCGAAAGAAGCGATGCCGCGCGCGCACGCGCTGCACGCGGTCGCGCATCTGCTCGAAGCAAAAGGCCTGCTCCAGTTGCAGAAAGGCACCTCACGTCCGGCTGCGGGCGGCTTGATGATGCTGCGCTCGAACAAGGGCAAAGACATGCCGGTGCCGGTGAGCAGCGAAGCATTTCTCTTCCGCGAATTCGGCGAGAACCTGCATCAGATGAAATCGCTGGCGCTCGTCGGTGGCGAGCCGGTGGTTTTTCATGTGAGTGCGAAAGGGCAGGTCGATTATCTGGAAGTCAAACCAGCCAACAACGGCGCAGCCGCCGATCGATTTTCGTCGCTGAGCAACTGGGTCGCGCAGATGAGTGTCGGCGCGGTACAGTCGCGATTGGGACGATCGGTTCATGGCATCGGGGTTATTACCGATTTGCGAATCGCGAAGCAAGGGTCTTCGCGACGCGTAATCGATCTCGAAGTGATCGGCACGCAAGGCGTCGCGCACATTCGCGGTGGCCGGATTCGTTCAGCACTTGGTTTGAAAGAACAACTATTTGTCATCGATCGCGTCTACAACGAAGACAATCGCGTCGCCTCATTCATCTTCACCGGCCGCGGCTGGGGTCACGGCGTCGGCATGTGCCAATTCGGCGCGTACGGTTTGGCGAAGCAAGGATTGAACGTCGAGCAGATATTGAAGACCTATTACACCGGAATTGAACTCACGAGACTTTACAATTGAAGTCCGACTCTGATGACTGATAGAGTTCGGCGGATGCGGGAGTCGATTGAGTCGGGTCGTGGATTGAAGCCACGACTCTTCCTCTTGTGCGCAATCCTCTGCTTTTCGTCCATAATCACTTTTGCGCAGACAAAGACCGAAGCGCCTCGCAAGTTCGACGAGTTCGGCGATGCTCTTCTGACCGATATTAAGGCTCGCGCCGATGCCTTCGCGATTGAACTCCAGAACAATCCAACTGCGAAGGGATTCATTGTGGTGTATCGGTCGCGTCGGGATCCAATCGGACTCAGTTCCCGATACGCCAATCGAATTCGAGACTACATCGTGAACACGCGTGGGCTCCCAGCGGAGCGCGTGGTTGCGCTGGATGCGGGCGAAGCAGACTGTCTAAGACAAGAATTCTGGATTGTTCCGCCCGGCACAACGATTACGCCGAGAGAAGACGCTTATCAACGTCATTTCGTCGACACCGATTCCGCTCAGGAATTTGACGAGTTTAATTGGGGCGGAGAAGAAGACATTAACCCTAGCATTTGGCCGGCGCAACTCGAAGCGTTTGCCTCGGCGTTGCGAAAACAGGCGCGCGCTGACGGTTACGTAATCGCGTATGCGACATACCACGTGGAGCGGTCCTCGTACGAAGAAAACGGCAAGGTTAAACGATCCGTGTACGTCTATCACGATCCGCCAGGTTCGGCGCACAAAGTTCTGCGACATGCGCGAGCTATTCTGATCAAGGACTTCCATTTGCGACCCGGGAGAATTCGCCTGGTAAATGGTGGATATCGCAAGTGGGGAACAATCGCTCTTTGGATCGTGCCGCGCGGTGAGCATGCCCCAATTGCAACTCCTAACTCATTTCCACCCATACGCCGTCAACGGAAGCGATGACCCACGTGCTTCTCACGCAACCTTTACTGAGAGGTTGACAAAGCTGATATGCTGGCGAGGTTTTCAGATATCGAACGTCGTTAATCTCGCGCAGTGCTTCCCCCGCAAACCATTCTTCAAAATCGTTATCGCATCATCCGTCAGCTTGGCGAGGGCGGCATGGGAACTGTCTATGAAGCGCTGGATCAAAGACTCAACAGTATCGTCGCCATCAAAGAAACTCATCTGACCACGGAAGAAGCTCGGCGCGCGTTCGAACATGAAGCAAGTCTCCTCGCAAATCTCCGTCATCGATCGCTACCCAGCGTGATCGATCATTTCTCGGAAAACGATTCGCAGTACCTGGTAATGAAATTCATTCCGGGTGAGGACCTGGCGCAGATGCTCGACGCCCGCAAGCAACCGTTTCCAATTCAACAGGTCTTGCAATGGGGCGATGAATTACTAAGCACGCTCGAGTACTTGCACGCGCACAACCCGCCGATTCTCCATCGCGACATTAAGCCGTCCAACCTGAAAGTTACGGCGGATGGAGAATTGTTTCTGCTCGACTTCGGGCTGGCGAAAGGCGCAGCGGGTCAAATGCCGACGCTTCTGACGAGTCGAAGTGTGAAAGGCTACACGCCGGTCTATTCACCACTCGAACAGATTCATGGCGGCGGCACAGATCCGCGCAGCGATCTTTATGCGGTCGGCGCGACGCTTTATCACTTGATGACAGGCGTGCCGCCCATCGATGCACCCACTCGGTTTTTGGCGATTGACGACGAACAACCAGATCCGCTGCCGGCCGCGGAGCAAATCAAACCGTCGATACCTCACCTTATTAATGATGCGTTGTCTTCGGCTATGGCCATGAACCGCCGCCAGCGTCCAACGAATGCGAGCGCACTGCGAACGATGTTGGCGCACGCTGCGGCTACCATCCCATCGAAAGAATCGCGCGCGCCGGATAACAAAATAAACCTAGGCGCCGAAGTTCCGGGACCTACTCTGCCCGCGGCGTCTGAGCCGTTGCCGAAGACGCAACCGTCGACGCCGATCATTCCGACAATTCCGGCGCCGCCGCCCGAAACGGCTAAGTTCGATACTGACGGCTCCACTGAAAGTGAACCGCGACGTAATTGGCGGCCGATCTTGATTACAGTATTTTCGGTAGTAATCGGACTGGCATTGCTGTCGTTTTTCATAGCCGGCCGTCTTTTGACGTGGACCAGCGGCGGGTCGAACGCAACTGAGGCCGCCGCTAGTACCGCATCACCTACACCGAACGCGACCATTATCCAGTTACCGCCCAGCCCTGAATTGACTGTAACACCGCCGGAAGCGATAAAGGTGCGCCTGCGGCTAATTTCTGAGGGAGCCAGTGGGTGCTCGGTTTATGATGGAATGAAAGTGACGCTGATTGCGCGGGGTCAAACGTTTCAAGCAACTACGAACCGCAATGGTTATGCTTCATTCGTCAATGTTCCCTGTGGTGATGTCGCAAAGATCAGCGCGCCGCAGATGCAAATGCAGATGGGCACTGGAACATTCTCAACTACTCGCCAGTTGCCGTGCTCGACTAACGAGGTTTACCTGGGATCGTATGGCGATTTGAAGGGTCGGCTAATAAGCGAAACGTTTGCGAACGCGTGCCACAAACCATATTAGAACCACAGCCTTCCATGCGTTTTTCACGTAATCAAATTATCGGCGCAATTCTGCTGCTGGCGATCATCTGGCTCGTGATCGCGATTCGATTTATCATCGCGCGTGCGTGAACATTTCAAATCCGATTATCGCCATCGTTGGCCCCACGGCCTCCGGCAAGAGCGCTCTGGGAATTGAAGTCGCCTTGCAAGTCGACGGCGAAATCATCAACTGCGATTCGGTTCAGGTTTACCAGCAGATTGAAATCGCAACTGCCAAAGTTCCGCCGGCCGAGCGTCGTGGCGTACCACATCATCTGATCAATTTTGTCTCGCCTTATGAGACCTTCACCGCCGTCGATTGGGCGCGCGCGGCAACTCAGACGATTCATGAAATCGAAGCGCGCCAGCGTGTGCCGGTGCTCGTCGGCGGCACCGGTTTCTATTTGCGCGCGCTGCGCCAGCCCTTCTTTCCGAGTCCTACGACTGACGAAGATGTGCGACGGCGATTGACGAGGATTAGAGAACGTCGCGGCGTCGAGTGGCTGCATCGCATTCTGGCCAAATTGGATCCGGCTGAAGCCAGAAACTTGCATGCACATGACTGGCCGCGCGTGCAGCGCGCGATCGAATTCTATTTGCAAACCGGCGACAAGATTTCAGAGCAACGCGCGTTGCGGCCGGCATCCCCCGACTTGGCAAAGCGACTTCGCATTTTCGTTTTGAATCCGCCGCGCGACCGGCTGTACGCGCGCATCAACGATCGCACTGAAAATCATTTCGCTGCCGGGCTTGTTGACGAAGTGCGCCGGCTACTCAACCAAGGCGTGCCCGCAAGGTCCAGCGCGCTCGGCGCGCACGGCTATCGCCGAGTAGTCGAATACCTAAAAGACGAACGCTCGCTCGAGAGCGCAATCGAGCAGACGAAACTTGACGTGCGCCATTATGCTAAACGGCAGTTGACCTGGTTTCGGCGGGAGCCCGGCGTCGAATGGGTAGAAAGTTTCGGCGATGATCCGCAAGCGTCAGCCCAGGTGTTGTCATTGCTTTCTTGACACGATGCGCGTTTGGCTCAATCAAAAAATGTTGTCAGAAAATTGGTTGTAACGCTCGATTCGCTGTTATACTCTGACATCCTTTTGAATTCACCGCGGGACGGTTGCTTCGTGGACGCAAAGCAGGCACCACAAAACATTCAGGATGGTTTTCTGAATCTGGCGCGGCGTGAGAAAACGACCGTGACGATCTATCTGGTGAACGGCGCCAAGTTACTGGGCCGCATCAAAAGCTTCGACAAATTCTCGCTACTTCTCGAAACCGGCGCGCAAGAGCAATTGATTTTCAAGCACGCAATCTCGACGATCTCTCAATCGCGGCGTTCGACTGGTGAATTGCGTCATTCGTCGATGCCGGAAGTCGTGTCGGATCAAGCTCACGAACCTCCGCCGGCCTAACTGCATGTCCGGCGTTTTTATCACCTTTGAAGGAATCGATGGCTGCGGAAAATCAACGCAGCTACGTATGCTCGCGGCCGAGCTGCGCGCGCGCGGATTGGACGTAGTCACGACACGCGAACCTGGCGGCACCACCTTGGGACAAAAGCTGCGCGCGGCGCTGCTCGACGTGGAAGGCGCGGTCGATCCGCTTGCCGAGTTATTGGTTTTTGCCGCCGATCGCGCTCACCACGTAAAGACATTGGTGCGGCCGTCGCTCGCGCAGAACAAAATAGTTATTTCTGATCGGTATGCCGACGCGACAGTGGCTTACCAGGGATCGGGACGCGGTTTCAAACCCGAACTGATTCAGCAGATCGTGCAATTGGCAACCGGCGGCTTGAAGCCTGACCTCACGCTACTCTTCGATTTGTCGGTAGCGGAGTCCGCCATCCGCACCCGCAAGCGAACCGAAGCCAAGCGAAGTGATAGGCTCGACAGCGAGAATATAGAGTTCCACGAACGCGTGCGGCAAGCTTACTTGGAAATCGCGAAGCACGACCCGGCGCGCGTACACGTGATCGACGCCCGCGGTTCAGCAAACGAAACGCACGCGTCGGTGATGGAGATGGTCATGCGTTTTTTGGAAAAGAGCGGATTATTCGGCAAAGAGCAAAGCACAAAGAAAATAAAGAGAAGAGCTAACCGTTAATGCGTTGACTCAAGCGCGCCCTACTTTGCTCTTGGCACTTTGCTCTTGGCACTTGGCTCATCATGTTTTCTCGGCTTATCGGAAACGAAGAAGTAAAAGTGACGCTGGATCGTCTACTGACAACTGGCCGCTTACCCGGTTCGTTGCTGTTCACTGGCGAGGAAGGCGTCGGCAAGAAACTGTTTGCGCTCGAAGTAGCGAAAGCGCTGAACTGCCGCAATCGCGTCGGCGCGGAGGCGTGCGATGAATGTTCCTCCTGCCGCCGCATTGCGAAATCAGAATTCCCACCTTTCTCGAAAGACGATGACAACAAGGAACGACTTATTTGGAGTGAGCACGCGGACGTTGCCATCGCGCGTCCTTACAAACAGATTATTCGAGTTCCCGTTATGCGCGAACTGGAGCGCGAAGCAAACTTCCGGCCGTTCGAAGGCGCGGCGCGTGTCTTCATTATCGAAGATGCCGAATACATGAACGAGGCCGCGTCTAACGCGCTTTTGAAAGTTCTCGAAGAGCCGCCTCCGACTACTCATCTGATTCTCACGACGACTAATCCCACGGCTTTGCTCGCGACTATTCGCTCCCGCTGTCAAGTGATTAGATTCGCGCCGGTCGCGGCTGAAAAGATTGAGAAGTTTCTGATTGACTGCGAGCACACAAACAGTGGTGACGCCGAATTGCTTGCCAGGATTTCGCGCGGAAGTATCGGCCGCGCATGTGCCGCCGATGTCGACGATTATCGTGAACGACGCGACACGATGCTTACAGTGTTGGAGGCGCTGACCGTCACCGGGAATCGCGTTCAACTCTTGCGCGCCGCCGAAGAATTAGGCGCGGCAAGAGATCGCGCCGATTACGAAGCGAGTCTGGCGATATTGGAAACGTTGATTCGCGACGCATGGGGTTTGGCGTTGGGCCGTGCCGCTGACTCAGTCGCAAACGTCGACGTGCTTAGCGATCTGCAAAGGATTGCCGCCGAACTTCGCAGCGAGAAAGCGGCGTCCTGGCTGTCAATTATCGAAGACTTGCGCGGCACTTTGGAAGTAAACATCAACAAGAGAATCGCGAGCGATGGATTGATGCTAAAGATGGCGGCAGCGTAATTCGGGTCATATTTCCTTCTCCCTCTGGGGAAGGATTGAGGATGAGGGTCTGTGCATCTCTCCAGCACTCTTGAGGCTCACCTTGCGAGAGATGAATTCGCTCCGCGTGCGAATTCATCTCTCCTATTTTCAAAGGTAATTAGCACGACGCTAGGCCCTCACCCTGACCCTCTCCCAAGGGAGAGGGCAAGACGCTCAATTTAGCTGGAATCTCTCACCGTACTTGGGCACCTCAACCACCCAGCCAAACCGTTCGCGAATGCGCGCGGCCATAGACCCGGCCGCATCTGGTTCCCCGTGCGTGACAAACACGCGTCGCGGCGGCGACGGCATGCCTTCCAGCCAGCGCACCACTTCTTTCCAGTCCGCATGCGCTGAGAAGCCGCCGACTTTTTCAATCGCACATTTCACCGGCACCCACTGGCCCAAGACCTTCACTTGCTTTTCACCGTCAGCGACGCGCCGGCCCAACGTGCCAGCAGCCTGATAGCCGACAAAGACCACGGTTGCATTTTCATCAGGCAATAAGCGCAGCGCGTGA
The DNA here is from genome assembly GCA_035639235.1 of Pyrinomonadaceae bacterium. Lineage (GTDB taxonomy): Bacteria > Acidobacteriota > Blastocatellia > Pyrinomonadales > Pyrinomonadaceae > UBA11740. The sequence continues at coordinate 8,405 of DASQYL010000207.1, forward strand.
TGCAGGACGCGGCCGCCATTCATCATTCCTGACGCAGCGATAATTATGCGCGGGCCTTCCATTGCATTGATGCGTTTTGAATCGTCGCGCGTGCTGCAAACCAGCATGGAATGCGTGCGCAGTGGCGTCGGGGTTGATTTCAAGGCTGCGGCATACTCTTCATCCTGCTCTTCGGTCCTGCGCGCGTAAGCCTGGGTCGCCGCGGCGGCCATCGGTGAATCGACACAAACGGGTAAAACAGGTATTCGCTTTTCGTTTTCGAGTTCGCGAATGAAATAGACAATCTCCTGCGCCCGGCCAACAGCGAACGCCGGAATCAGCACGGCGCCACCACGCGCGGCGGCGGCGTTGATGATCCGTTCCAGCGCTGTTTTCGGCTCTGCCGTGTCGTGCAGACGATCGCCATAGGTAGATTCGACCACCAAATAATCAGTCGCGGGCGGTGTCACCGGATCGCGAATGATCGGCTGATCGTATTTGCCAAGGTCGCCCGAAAAAAGCACGCGTCGTCGATCGCCATCACCATCGAGATGAATCAAAACCTGACTGGAACCGAGAATGTGTCCGGCGATGCGAAACTCAGCTTCGATATTCTTGACGACGCGAACCGGCGCGCCGGTGTTGGGCACGACTTGCAGCAACTTCAACGTCTCGCGCGCGTCTTGTTCCGTGTAAAGAGGCAGCGCCGGCAGATGCTTCGTTATCTTGTGTCGATTCCGATAATCGGCTTCTTCTTCCTGCAGCCGTGCCGAATCCGGCAACAGTATCTTCATCAAATCGGCCGTGCCCGCCGAGCAATAGATAGGCCCACGAAATCCATGATTGACGAAACGCGGGAGATAACCCGTGTGATCGATGTGCGCGTGCGTGATGATGACGGCGTTGACCGACGCGGCATTGAACGGCGGTTCCTGCCAATTGCGATCGCGCAGATCGTGCCCGCCCTGAAACAATCCGCAATCGACGAGCACGCGGGCGCGATCGGTTTCGATCAAATACTTCGATCCGGTGACTGTTCCGGCTGCACCCCAAAATGAAAGC
>DASQYL010000208.1:0-26884 GCA_035639235.1 Pyrinomonadaceae bacterium
AAATAAACCCCAATTGGGAAAGGAAGGGCTCGTCTGGCAGAAATTGAGTTGAATAAGTCTGGTCGCCCTTGGTGCGCAGATTAAAGGAATTGCCGACGTCGGCATAAAGCGCGGCTTGGACAGTTCGGCCAATTATCGGTATGCGATATTCGAAGTTACCGAGCACCTGTGTGTCACCGCCCGTCGCGGTGTAAATTCGCGGGAGGCCGGCCATGTTAGAACCGCTCCCGCCAGTGAAAGTGCCAATGGACGTGAGCGCCGCCGGCAATCCCGGAATCACATTTGGTGTCCCTGTCGCATTGGTGGCGAGGACGACATTGCGCGAAGTGATGAAGTTATCCAGCGGCGTAACCGGACTGATCGATCTCACGTTATAACCGCGGATGGTAAACTCATCACCCAGGAAGAACCGCTCATAAATCGGCACGCCGCCGACGAATGCCAGCGAGTTTGCGTTTTGCACTTTCGCAGTCGTCGCAAAGCTGCCGGTTGTTCCCAGCAAAATACGGAAGCCGAAAACCTGAGCGCGCTCCGGGTCGCGTTTGTTCCGGACGGAAATGAAGTGCGTATATTCCACGCTTGGAGCGTAGGTGCGCACATCGCCGAGCAGTCCCGCCAATGCGATTGACACCGACAGCGATCGTCCTGCGGTCGGATCAATGCTGGCGTTACGTCTGTCGTAAACAAAACTGCCGGTTACGCGACTGGTCAGGATGTTCGGTTGCGCGTAAATGACGGGAATGGCTTGGCTAGTGTTCGTGGAATTGATCGGCGGATCTTTTACGTTTGATTCAGAAAGCTGATACGACAGTCCGACGCGTGAAAACTGGGTGAAGGGTCGCTTCCGATAAAACTCAGATAAAGGCGCGCTGGCGAAAATCGAAGCGCCGATCGAGTTACGCGTGAACAGATTTTGATCGCTGGTAGTAAAGAAATCCGTCGGATTGCCGATCCCCTGCGCCGCCAACGCTCCGGCTTGGGCCGCGCTATTTTGCGAAAGGAAAGTACCTTCACCGAAGAATTTCTGCGAATAAGCAAAGAGAGTGAAGCCGGCGCTGACCGGACGGTTGCGGATGTACGGCTCAGTAAATGAGAACTGGAACGAGCGCTGTCGATTGCCCGCGGCCAGTTGGAGCGCGAGTACCTCGCCACGACCAAACAGGTTGTTGGTGGAATAATCAAGTCCAAAGAACGTGCCGCCGATTCCCGAGATGCCGCCATTGAAAGAAATTTGCTGCCGCCCCTTTTCTTTCACCTTCACCGTTACGTCGACCAGGCCTTCTTCTTCAAGCTGTTTGAAATCGACGTCCTTGTCTTTATCGATCGGATCGAAATAACCAAGTTGATTCAGGCGCGTGACTGAGAACTCCAGATAACCCTGGTTGTAAATGTCGCCTTCGTTAATCAACACTTCGCGGCGCAGGACGTTGTCGCGCGTAAATGTGTTGCCGGTAAATTCCAGGCGCCGCAGCGTGAACTGTTTGCCTTCGTCGATCGTGATGACAAAATCGGCGACGCCTTCATTTGGATTCGTTGGATTATCTTTGAACGTGGGCGCGACGTCGGCCGTGTATTGAATGAAGCCCTGGTTGCCGTAGGCCTTCTTCAGGTTCTCGTACAAACCTTTGCTCAACGCTTCGCCGTTGGCGACTTCGCCTTTCTGCAAGCCGACGAAAGCCCGAATCACGTTTTCTGAAAAGATCGAGTTGCCTTCGATCTTCACGTCGCCGACCCGAAACAGTTTGCCGTCGGTGATGGGCACAGTGATCTTCAGCGTATCGTCGACTGAAGACAGGAAAGGCAGCGGCAGAATCGGGAAACCGGTGCGACGTTTGCCCAAGCCCTCGATCTTCGGTTCGCCATGGCGTGCCTGCAGATAGCCTTTCGACTTCATGTATTGATCGACCTGATGCAGATCATAGTCGAGCTTCTCTCGATCGAGTATGTCCTGGTCGCGGAAGCGAGTAATCAATCCCGCTTCTTTCACATACTTCATATGGTCGCGCAACGCGCTGTTCTTAAAAACGTGGCTGCCTTCGAAACGAATCTCGGCGACGCGCACGCGCGCATTTTCATTGACGACGAAAGTAATCGCGCTCGAGGTTTGGGAAACCCGTTCGACGCTGCCGGTGACTACCGCATTGGGGTGACCTTTGGCTGCAAGCAATTCTTTCAAAACACGCTCGGCATTCTTCAACTTCACCGGATCGAGAATCGATTCTTTGGAAACGCCGACGCGGCGCTCGCGGAAGGTCTTGAGCACGTCTGATTCCGTAACGCTCTTCAATCCCTCGAACTGAATGTCGCGAATGATGGGCAGCTCTTTCACTTCGAAGATGATATTGATGCCGCCGCGCGGTCCGTCTTCAGTCAGAACGCGGGTGCCGACTTTATCGAAGAAGTTCAGCGAGAGCAGAGTCTGCAGATCGCGCTGAATTTGATCGGGATTGTAAACATCGCCCGGCCGCGTCTGAATGTAATAAAGCAGATCTTCTTTGCGCAGACGGCGATTGCCGGTGATGTCGACGTTTTCCACCAACCGTTGTTGCGCTTGCGGTTGTTGCGCAGACACGCGCGCATGAAAGAAAAAGCAGGCCGTGCCGATGGCGAGAGATAGTGCGGCGAACAGAACGACGCGATAAAAGTGCATAAGTGACGGTTCCCGAAAGCCTAATGCCTCAGGACCTCTTATCAGGAGCCCACACGTAAGCGACGGCGCTCAATCAGAGCACGCCAGACAGATTTGCCTACGGTTCCAGCCAACAAAATATTAGATTAAAAAGTGCTCGTTAGTAATCGCCGGCTCGCACGCTCAGGGCTGGTGGTTCGTGCCCTCAGTCTGTCGGGCTATTTCGAATCTCCGTTATTGGGCGCTTACTAACTGGAAAAATTAACACAACTGCTTCGGATTGCGCAGCCTGGGGAGCACTTTGATTCGCCGCAGCCTTCACCCGTTGCCAAAATCACCGGCAACAAAGTGGCGCATTATAGCGGGAATATTGAATGAATGTCCAAAATGCGCGGCGTACAACGCGGTTATTAGCGACAGGGGAAGAGCAGCAACAAACCGGGCTTAGGCAAGGCGGACCAGACTTATGCTATCGAGTGACCAACAGATCGCTGGCTTGCTCGATGCCGTTGTCGTCGATTGAGATCGAGCGGAAGTTGAGATCTTCGGCGTCAACAAACATCTCGACCAGCGAAGCGTCGGCGAGTTGGCCCTGGATCAAAGCTTCGGACAGCGGATCTTCGACGTGTTTTTGCAGCGCGCGGCGTAGCGGGCGTGCGCCGTAGGAACGGTCGGCGCAAGTCTTGTTTACGATCCAGCGTTTGGCATCGTCGGCGAGGCGGACGATGAAACCGTGGTTCGACATGGTTGCATTGATCTGATCGACCTGAAGCTGGAGCACGTCGAGCAGCTCCTCATCGCCTAATTCGTCGAAGACGATAATCTCGTCGAGGCGGTTGATGAATTCCGGATTGAAAGTCTGCCGCACTGCGTTCATCACCATTTCTTCCATCTTCGCGTGCGAAACATCTGAAGAGCCCTGGAACCCCATCGTGCCTCTTCGCTGGATGAAACGCGCGCCGATGTTCGATGTCATGATGATGATCGTGTTTTTGAAATCGACCGTGTTGCCGAGGCCGTCGGTCAGGATGCCGTCTTCGAAAACCTGCAGCAGGATATTGAAGAGATCGGGATGCGCCTTTTCAATCTCGTCGAAGAGTAAGACTGAATAAGGGGAGCGCTTGACGCGCTCGGTCAACTGGCCGCCTTCTTCGTGGCCCACGTAGCCCGGCGGCGAGCCGATGAGTTTCGAGACGGCGTGCTTCTCCATGAATTCAGACATGTCGAAGCGAATCATCGAGCGAATACTGCCGAACAGAAACTCAGCGAGACAACGCGCCACTTCCGTTTTGCCGACGCCGGTTGGGCCCAGAAACAGGAACGAGCCGACGGGCCGATGCGGATTTTTCAAACCTGCGCGTGAGCGGCGAATGGCGCGGGCCAAAGCTGAGATCGCCGGCCGTTGTGAAATCACGCGCTTGTGCAACTCAGTTTCGATCCGCAGGAGTTTCTTTGACTCTTCTTCTTTCAGCGAAACAATCGGGATGCCGGTCCAGCGCGCAATGACCTCTTCAATATCGGTGCGATTGACTTCGCCGACGACAATTTGATCTTCTTCGTCGTCGATGGGCGCTTGCGCGCGTCCATAGGTCGCTCGTTCCCATTCGCTCAACGACGCGTTGAGTGCGTCGAGATTTCCCTGCTCCGCGCGCACCCGCAACTTCACGCGCGCGCCAGCTTCATCGATGACGTCGATGGCTTTGTCGGGCAGGAAACGATCAGGAATGTAGCGCGTCGATTGACGCACCGCCGCCTCCAGGGCCTCTTCGGTGTAACGCACCTGATGAAAACTTTCGTAGCGCTCGCGCACGCCGCCGAGGATGCTGATCGCTTCGTCTTCCGAAGGCGGGGGGACTTTGACCGCCTGGAAGCGGCGTTCAAGGGAACGATCCTTTTCGATCGATTTGCGAAATTCCGCTGGCGTCGTCGCGCCGATGCATTGAATTTCGCCACGCGAAAGAGCCGGTTTGAGAATGTTCGCCGCATCGAGCGATCCTTCGGCGGAGCCTGCCCCGACCAGCGTGTGCAGCTCATCGATAAAGACTATGTACTGCGGATTGTCGATTAACTCGCGCATGATCTGCTTTAAGCGCTCTTCGAATTGTCCGCGGTATTTCGTTCCGGCGACGATCAAACTGATGTCCAAGCTGAGGATGCGTTTGTTTTCAAGGAACGACGGCACCTCGCCGGCAACGATTCGCTGGGCCAGGCCTTCGACGATAGCGGTCTTGCCGACACCGGGCTCGCCGATCAGCACCGGATTGTTCTTGGTGCGGCGGCAAAGGATTTGAATAACGCGCTCGATTTCACCGTCGCGGCCAATCAGCGGATCGAGACGATCGTTGTGCGCGTCCTCAGTTAAATCGCGCGAGAACTCGAGCAGGTGCGGAATGTCTTTACGATGACGCGAGTCAGCCCCACTCTGCCGCGCGATTTCGTCACGCACCGCCGCCAAACGCAATCCCCGGTCGAAAAGAATCTGCGCCGCCATCGAACGTTCTTCGCGCAACAGGCCGAGCAGCAGATGCTCCGTGCCGATGTGACGATGCTGCAGTCGATCTGATTCTTCGTGTGAATAATGAAGGACGCGCTTGGTTTCCGGCGCCAGGGGCAACTCGACTGAGGTGGGAATGCGTTCGCGCAGCAGCGTGCGGCTTTCGATCTCGCGACGAATCGCCTCGATTGTGATTTGCGCGCGCGGAAAGAAGCGGCCGGTGAGAGTTTTGTCTTCGCGCATCAATCCGAGCAGCAGGTGCTCAGGCTCGATCGCAGGCGCGCCAAACTGCGACGCTTCGTAACGAGCAAAGAAAATGACGCGGCGTGCTTTCTCAGTATAGCGTTCGAACATAAATGATTATGATCGCAATCCGAATAAGAACGCGAAGTTCGGAATTCCCCGAGTCGCCGTTGGCATTATAGCTCACCACGCAAGTCGCGCGAAGTATTGTCACAGTCTGAGAGTAAATCTCTGATCGACTCTGGCGTTTCTATGGTCCATAGTCATCGGCACAAAGCCAAAGCGCGTGTATAGATGAATGGCCCGCTCTAACACGCTAATCGTTTCCAACTGGATTGTTTTGAATCCCAGTCGCCGCGCATACTTCACTGCGCGTTCCAGAATCTCATGTCCTAAGCCCATGCCGCGAATCTCGGGTAAAAAATACATCTTGCGCAACTCACAGTTGATATCGTTTAATGGAAACAGGCCGTACGTGCCTAAGATTCTTCCGCTCTTGTCCTCGATCACCTCGAAAATGCCGCCCGCTTGGATGTAAATCCTTTCGATGTCGGCCAAATCTGCATCCGTCGATTCCGGTTCATACGGCAACTGAAACTCGGCGAGCACGCCCGAGACCAGATGGATTACATCATCGCAATCATCATTTGTCGCCTCGCGGATTACTATCTCCATTCGCTTCACATCGAGGATTATAGCCACTTTGACAGCGATAAGCGTTGCTCTACCGTTCTTCTCAAACCTGTGATTTTGACAGGTCTCGTTCTTTCATCCTGACTGAATCGATTAACCGCGGTTATTGTCGCCGCTCGACCTTTGCCAAATCATTTCAACACTTACCGAGAAATGTGAAAACCGGCACACCCTTCGCAATACGCCGGATGCCCGTGGAGTCTCTCTACGGTCGCTCTTTCAAAGAGATGGTCCGCTGACGTCAGCGCGGGCCCACCTGGCAGGTCGCATCCGTTCCCCCGACAGAGCTGATAGCACGACTGCTCAATCGAAACTCGGGCTGGTCACTTACAGACCGGCGGCAAATAGGATGGAGACAATGAAAAGCAAACACGCCCCCTTAACCACAGTCATGACGACGGCGGCATTGTTGCTGTCGACGTGCGCAAGCTTGACCTTCAGTCAACATAGCTCGGCACAGATTGATCCCTTAATCAAAACTGCCAATCCATATCCGGTGCTTTCAAAGTACGCGACCGACCTCACCAGGCTCGCGGCTGCCGGACAACTTGAAACGGCTCATAATAACGAAGCCGACGTAGCTCACGTCATTGCGAGCTTGTCATCCGGCGCAAAGAGCCCGGTGGTCGTAAGCGAGTCGGATCTAGACCGCGACGCGATTGCTCGCGCCCTCGCGATCAAGATCGTTACGGGCGACGTGCCGAACTCGCTGCGAGACAAGAGAGTGTTTCGTCTCAATATCGAAGCGCTCGCCAAAGGCGCGAAGACGAGCGAACAATTTTCAGCTCGCGTGCAGGCTGTCTTTGCCGAAGCTGCGAAGTCCGAAGGCCGCGTGATCCTGTTTGTGGATCACCTCAATCAATACGCCGGGCCGCGCGCGAATGTCGTCGCTTCGCAGGCAGTTAAGGATGCCATCGAAACCAATCACCTCCGCATCATCGGTGGCGCGTCCCCACAAGCATATGCGTCGTACATCGCGGCGGATGAATCAATTGCGAAGCTGTTCGATTCGATCGCCATCGATCATCTGGACAGCAGCAGCGCCACCAGCGCCAAGGCTGACAAGCGCCGCAGTCCCATCAACGAAGAATTCGAAGGCGAAAAGATTTCATCTGACATGCGCGACTTAATGAAGAGCGCAGGCGCGCACGGTAACGTCACGGCGATTCTTCAGGTCAACGACGTGAACGACAAAGAAGTGCGCACGCTGCTGGCCCAGAATGGCGTGATCGTCAGCGATGCCATGCCCAGCCTCGGGACGATGAAGGTCAACATGCCGGTCAAAGCCGTCGAGAAGCTGATGCAGAGCGGTTTGATGAACTACATATCGCCGGAGGTGAGGATGATGAACCTCGATTACGGCCACGTGGTGAAAACGACGGGCACTGATCAAGTGCGCAATCCTCAATCCGGATCGCTGCTCGGCAATTTGCTTGGCAGCAACAAAATTGATGGCACGGGCATCGGCATTGCCATTCTCGACTCTGGTATCGACGCCGGGCACGCGGCCTTCTCCACCAGTCTGTTAAGTGCTGGCCGCGTTGTCTTCAAGAAGGATTTCACCACCGAAAATAATCCGGGCCAGGATCCATACGGCCACGGAACACACGTAGCGGCGAGCGCCGCCGGTGTGAGCACGACTAACGGCGACGCCTATCAAGGCATCGCGCCAAACGCGTCGATTATCAGCTTGCGCGTCCTCGACAAGACCGGCACCGGCAGCACTTCGGTATTGTTGAATGCGCTCAACTGGATTCTGCAACCGGTTGATCCGACTCAGCCCGTCAGTTCGTCGAATCCGCTCAACAAAGATAAGTACAACATCCGCGTGGTCAACATGAGCCTGGGCGCCCCGGCGGTCAGTTCTTACAAGAACGATCCGGTTTGTCGCGCTTCGCGAGCGTTGGTCGACGCAGGAATAGTAGTCGTGGCCGCGGCCGGCAACAATGGTAAGGACGCGAACGGTAACAAGATCTACGGCCAGATTCATGCACCTGGTGACGATCCTTCGGTTATTACGGTTGGTGCAGCCAATACGTTCGGCACCGACAGTCACAGCGACGATGGCGTGGCCACCTACAGCTCTCGTGGGCCAACTCGCGGCTATTACACCGATGCGAGTGGCGTAAAGCACTACGACAACCTCTTGAAGCCGGATTTGATCGCTCCCGGCAACAAGCTAGTCTTCGCGGAATCAGACATGGGTAGCAGTGCCCTAAACTACCTGGTCACAAATTACCCGCAGCTCGATTCAGGCATCACCGACAGCAATAACCGGAGGCTGATGTATCTCAGCGGCACTTCGATGGCGACTCCGGTCGTATCAGGCGCCGCGGCCCTGATGCTGCAAATCAATCCGAAGCTGACGCCGAATATGATCAAGATGGCGTTGATGTACACGGCTGATGCCCTGCCCGCTTGGAATATGCTCGAGCAAGGCACCGGCGAAGTGAACGTCGCAGGCGCCGCGCTCTTGGCGAAACTCATTCGCACGGATATCAACTCGTCAACTCCACAGGACAGCCCGATGTTGAATGGCACCGCGCCGACTCCGCAGACGACCATCGGCGGTACGACCTTTACATGGGCGCAGGGAATCATCCTGAAGCATTGGTACGCCACCGGTGCAGCTCTGGAAACGAAGTATCAGACCTACTACGCCACGGGTGTTGTTCTCGGTGACGGAGTTGTGCTGGGGAACGGCGTCGTACTCGGTGATGGTGTGGTGCTTGGCGACGGTGTCGTCCTCGGCGACGGCGTCGTCCTCGGCGACAGTATTTTCACGAGCGCCGGAGTCGTTCTCGGCGACGGCACCATCTTTTGTAGCGGCGTCGTCCTCGGAGACGGTGTGGTGCTCGGCGACGGCGTCGTGTTGGGTGATGGCGTTGTTCTTGGTGACGGCGTGGTGCTCGGCGATGGTGTCGTGCTTGGCGATGCCAACGTCCAGGCCGCTGCTGCCAAGGCAATGATCTACGGCGATCCGCAGTAAGCCGTGTCGGCGCGCCGGTTTCAGCAGAGGCCGGCGCATCGCTTTTTCAATCTGCTCTTCGTCAGTTAGGGGGAGGACGAATGGCCGTCACAATGATGAGCCAGGATTGGGCAACGCGAAACAGCTTTGCGGAGGCTCCGCAACCGTGCAATATCGGCGAACTTGGCCGGCATGAAGAAGCGGAAGTTGTCGAGTTTTTATCGGCACGTCCGCTGCACACTGCTTTTATGATGGGATTGATTCGCGATAACGGGCTGCTCAGTCCGAAGAACCGCGGATCGTTCTATGGCTCGCGCAATCGTTCCGGACAACTTGAAGCTGTGGCGCTAATCGGGCATGCCACGATGGTCGAGGCACATACTGAATCTTCGTTGATTGCCGTCGCGCGGGTCGCGCGCAATTGCAACAACACGCACTTGATACGCGGCGAACAGCAGTCCATCAAGATCTTCTGGACTTATTTTTCAGGCAACGCCACCGAACCGCGCGCCGTGGCTTGCGAGAGCTTGTTTGAACTGAGCGAACTTCCGTCGCAGTGCCCGGACCTCACCTTGCGGCCCGCGACGATGTCCGATTTTGACAAGGTAGTCACGGTTAACGCTTCAATGGCGCTGGAAGAGTGCGGCAGCAGCCCGCTGCAACGCGATCCGAACGGATTTCGGAAACGCACCGCGCGGCGGATCGAACAAAACCGCGTTTGGGTGTTGGTCGAGAATAATAGGCTGGTCTTCAAAGCTGACGTCGTCAGCGCCACGCCCGAAGTCACCTATCTCGAAGGCATCTACGTTCATCCGGAAGAGCGACGGCAAGGCCACGCCTCGCGATGTCTAACCAAACTCTCATCGATGCTTCTGGCTACGACCAAATCGATTTGTCTGACGGTTAACGATCAAAACAAGCAGGCCGTCGCGCTTTACGAAAAAGTCGGCTTCAAATTTCACAGCAATTACGAAACCATCTATCTCCGTTAGCCCGAGTTCAAATCGTGGAAGCTGCCGCCCAAACAAATAATCAACGACTGCTCGACGCGTATCGATGGCTCATCGTCGTCGCCGGCGTGGCTTCCCTGGCCGCTTCAACCGTCTGGATGCCGGCCCCGAGGTTTGACTGGCGATTCCTGATACTCGCGACCGTCATGATGGCGGTCAGCGCGCGCTTCTCTGTCCAAATCCCGCGCGTCAATACGAACATCACTATCTCTGACACCTTCATCTTTCTCGTGCTCTTGCTCTATGGCGGAGTCGCGGGAGTTCTATTGGCCGGTGTCGAAGGGTTGTTTTCAGGAGTACGAATCAGTAAGCGGCCCCTCGTCATCATTTTTAATTCAGCGATGATGGTTTTCTCCACTTCGCTGACGGCAACGACGGTCCGTCTCTGTTTTGGTTCAATTGCCGAACTTCGATTTCATGATCTGTCGCATTTCATCGCCGCCGTCGGTTTGATGGCCCTGGTGCAGTATTTCGCCAATAGCGGTCTATGTGCGATTGGGTCGGCGATCAAAACCGGAGCCTCGATCTGGCGGACTTGGCAGACCCATTACCTCTGGACTTCGATCACTTACCTCGCCGGCGCCGGGCTGGCGGCTTTTGCGTCGAACTCAATCGACAAAATCGGGATAACGGTCGTGTTAGTCGGCGCCCCTGTCCTCGTGATCATCTACTTCACTTACAACAAATACCTGGACGAAATTCGTGCGACCGCGGCGCAGGCGGAACACGCCGAACGCGAACGCGCCGAAGCCGAACGCGCGCGCGCCGAAGCCGAACGCGAGCGTGCCGAGCAAGCTGAGCGTCACGTCGAAGAATTAAACCGATACATCGCCGAACAGGAACGCATCGGCCAGCAGTTGCAGGAGAGTAAGGACCATTTTCGCCATGCGGCGTTCCACGACGCGCTGACGAACCTGCCCAATCGGACGCTGCTCACCGAGAATTTGAAGTTCGTGATCGAGCGCGCTAAGAACCAGGAAGACTATCAGTTCGCGGTCCTGTTTCTGGATCTGGATCGATTCAAGAACGTCAACGACAGTCTCGGCCATTCAATTGGTGATCAACTGCTGATTGCCATGGCGCGGCGTCTGGAAAGCTGCATTCGCGAAGCCGACATCGTCGCGCGCCTCGGCGGCGATGAATTCGCAGTCCTGCTCGACGGCATTCCCAACGGGACCGAAGCGACCAACATGGCCCAGCGAATTCAGCAGAAACTTTCCTCGTCGTTCAATCTCAGCGGCCATGAAGTCTTCACTTCGACCAGCATCGGCATTGCGCTCAGCTCAACCGGCTACGATCATCCCGAGAACATGCTGCGTGACGCCGACACCGCGATGTATCGCGCCAAGGCTCAGGGCAAAGCGTGCTACGAAGTTTTCGACAAAGGCATGCACACGCACGCGGTTTATCTGCTGCAAATGGAGAATGATTTGCGCCGCGCGCTCGATCGCGAAGAGTTCCGCGTCTTCTATCAGCCAATCGTGTCTTTGGAGAACGGCAACCTCGCCGGCTTTGAAGCGCTGATTCGCTGGCAACATCCCGAGCGCGGCTTCGTCAATCCATCGGACTTCATTCCGCTCGCCGAAGACACCGGTTTGATCGTTCCCATCGGCAAATGGATCCTGCGCAAAGCGTGCCAGCAACTATGTCAGTGGCAATGGCAATCGCCAAACAATCGCAACCTCTTCATGAGCGTCAATCTCTCGAGCAAGCAAGTGTCGCAACCCGATCTGGTTGCGCAGATTAGCAGCGTTCTCGAAGAGACGAGTGTCGATCCAAAGCATTTGAAATTGGAATTGACTGAGAGCGCCGTCATGCACAACGCCGATATGGCCGCGCGCCTGCTGAAGCGCCTCAAAGCTCTCGGCGTGCAATTAAGTATCGACGACTTCGGCACCGGCTATTCGTCGCTCGGTTATCTGCATCGCTTCCCGGTGAACACTTTGAAGATCGACCGCTCGTTCATTGGCCGCATCGGCGAAGCCGCCGAGAACATCGAAATCGTTCGCACCATCGTTTCACTCGCCGAAAACATGGGCATGGACGTCGTGGCCGAAGGCGTCGAGACCCTCAGTCAACTAACGCAACTGCGCAAGCTGAATTGCCAGTACGGACAGGGCTACCTCTTCTCTCGTCCCGTCGATGCCGAGTCAGTCGCCGCCTGGATTTCCAGGAAACCACATTGGCAAGGCGACCTCTTCCCGACTTTGATGAATGAACAGTACGTGCCCGTGAAACCCGCGAACGTGGTGCAGATGATCACGGCTTAGTCCTGTCCTGAATTCTAAGACAGAAACACCCGCAAGCTCATGCGAGCCTGCGGGTGAATTTGTCTTGCAGTTGATTCTTTGTGCTTAGTGACTCAAGAGAAATACGTCATACGCCCACCGACCTAAATCGCTGTGATTTGCGCCGTAAACCTTGGCGCGATATCGGAACACGTTGCCGTACTTATCGCTTCGGCGTGACTCCCGATAATCGAGCGAGATCGATTCGACACCCAGTTCCGGCAACGTGTGCAATTCCGACGGTTCCGAGACGCCGTCGTGATTCGTGTCCTGCCACAAGCGCAAGCTGGAGAAGATCGCATCGCGATTATCAATGACTCCGTCACCATTGCCGCCGTTCTCTGGATTGTCGAAGGCTGCTAATGCCCGAAACCCATTACGCGGCACGCCAGTTGGAGGCGATGGCTGGGGAGTGAAGTTTCCGAACATTTCGGTTCCGTTATCGATCGTTCCGTTTCCGTTTCGATCTAACACCAGCCAAGCGTCATCCGACCCAACCGCGGTCCACGATAAGTGGTTAAGATGTCCTGTACCGCTAATGTCAAACATGACTCCACCCGAAGCGTCGGTCATGCTGAAGCCATTGCCATCAACATCGATCAGAATTGGCGTCTTGAAACAGCTTCCGCCTTCGCATGTCCAACCTTCTGGACAGTCACTGTTATATATGCATTCTCCACTATCACCTCCGTCGTCAAGCTGTGAGTAGTTTATGCTTCCAGCGGAACCATTCACACCCGGATTTCCGGAATTACCAGAGTTGCCGCTACCCCCTGGACTTGCAGAACCACCGGTCTGACCGTCATTGCCATTACCTGAACAGCTAAATCCACTTGCGCCCCTGCCACCAGCGCCTGGTTGGCCAGCGGAGCCCCCTTGGCCGCCAGCGCCGCCGGCTCCGCCGCTTCCTCCACTTCCACCATTAGCATTAGCCGAAATGTTGCTAAGGTCATAGCCTGAAGGGTACCGAACTGCAATTGCGGCACCGTCTCCTCCCCTTCCGCCGTCTCCGCCTGCGCCACCGCTACCCCCGGGCTGGCCGTTACCAGCCGCTCCTCCTTTACCGCCATTACTGCCTGGGCCGCCGTTACATGAGCAGGTTGCACCGTCTCCTCCCTTTCCGCCATCTGCTCCGTTTCCGCCGTATCCTCCTGCTCCACCGCGACCACCATTTCCTCCTCGACCACCGTTCGCGATGAGAGTGTAGGTCGTGCCAATACTGGCATCGATATTAATGGGGGTTGCGTTATTACCGGCAGAGCCAGTTCCGCCTGCGCCACCGTCTCCCCCAAGCGAGCCGTCGGAACCCGCGTTTCCGTCCCCACCATTTATGGAGCCACTGCATGATCCACTTGCGCCGTTAGAGCCGTGGTTGCCGCTCTGTCCAGGGGAGCCGTCGACTCCGGCAGTTCCGTCGGCTCCAGCCTGTCCGCTATTATTAATGACTTCTTGCGTCAAAGCTTTCGTGTGGTTAGCTTTCTTAGAATGCCTTAGGTTACTAAGCTCCGCAGTTCGGGATTTAAAGTTTTTAAGCCATTCATCACGACCCAATCCACTTGTATCAATGGTAATGTGCCCGGAACGGGATGCATTAGATGAGTTGGGAGCTCTTGTCTCAGTACGCTCAATTACAAACAAATGAATAGAGTGATTTCCTTTGATAGTGACCTCAGCACCAGAGAAGACTACCTGCCTGGCAATGATTACAGTGTCATCTTCTAAGTTAACCTGATCAGGCAAATAAAGAGTATTGGCCAGATGAACGCCACGCAGGTGCCTATCTCCATATTCAATGGTTTGCATCTGTGGCATCTGAGTGAAAATCGGAGCCAACTTCGTCTTCCAATTCACATCAAGTAGCATCGCAGGCTCGAAAGGAACTCCCGCTCTGCGTAATAACGATTCGGCTTTTTCGAACGCTTTCCGCATCGCTGTTGTTCGGTCTTGAGCAAGTGACTGGGTCGAGTATTCATTACCTGTGCCAGCGGTGTGACGAATTGCGGAGATAGCGACGGTAGAGGCCAGAACTACGACCAATCCTAGAGTTCGGGTATGAGATTTGGACATTGCCGAACAATTCCTCCTTCTTTGGATGAACAAAGGCGGACTGTCAGGTCATCTCTCGATGAGCGGCAGAGAGCCGTGAATTGCTGGGCAGTCTATGCCTGTCCGCCAACCCTTGTCAAGACATTTTCTTCCTCGTAAGTACCTACTTCCAGTGGGGGTTAGGTTGGATGGGGCAAATTCGCGCGGAGTGCAACTCTCGTTCGCGAAAAAAGGTCATCACCCCGAATCGAAACACTTCTTAACTTCTTCCGGGCGGTTCTCAGGTAGAAGATTTTCGAGATGAGGATGGTCCGTCACCGATTGATCATCGAGCAGACGAATCTCGTAAATCGTCGGCGCGATCTGTTTGAAATGAAAGTGCGTCTCGATGGCCGCGAGTTCCCTCACCTCAGTCAAGTGCCATTCGCACGGGAGCCACCAGCGCGGATCGGCATCGAGGAAAACTCGGCGGCCGGCTTTCAAGTGTTCATCGATCTTTGATTCAAGTTGGCCGGCGGGCCAGCCCGCGCCCACTCCGATCCAATCCCATTCACCGAGACCGATGCCGCGCCAATACTGCACGGCGATAGTCTGCGCGCCGGCAATCACGACGGCGTCGCGCGGAATCAGTTTCAAACGCAGGTCGTAAGTTTTCGCTTGCGCCAATCGATTGAAGTATTCGTTTCCCGCCGGTGGCACCAGCACGATCATGAGCGCGGCTATGAAAGCGATCCCAATGACGGCACTGACAAAGCCACGACGTTCACTTCGGAATCTGCGCGCTTGAATGCGCGCATAGAAATCTCCGGCGAGCGGGGCCATGGCAGGTAAGCCGGTTAGAAAATATCTCCAGTTGATCGTCGTGCTGTAGTTGAAGAACAGCATCACGGTCGCGGCTACTCCGATAAGCGCAGCGAGAAGAGCTAACGTAAAGCCCCGTTCTCGCCACTCCTTCCAAACCGCGAAAGGCAAGCCGACCGTGACGAGCGGCGCACACATGAAGAAGTAAATCAGAAACGGTTTGAGATTGCCGATCGAAATCGGATGACGGTCTGACTCGCTTTGCATCGATGAAAGCCACGTGTGCCAGTCGAGACGAAAGATTGGTGAGGCCTCGTACCAGACCGCGAATGGACCAATCGCTACGACCGCGAAGATGACGAGCGATAACGCGAGCAACGTAACTGTTCGGCGATCAAATTTCCATCCACCCACAAACGGCGCGATGATGAGCCACGGCGCGTACAATCCGACGGTCTCGCGAAGGTTCACTCCTAATCCCAACAATGCGGCACCGGCAAGCATCAACCACCATTGCCTTTTCTGTATGCCGCGCAGATGGATCGCAAGAGCTAGCGCCGTGAAAAGCACGGAAGGAATCTCGGTCATCACTTGTCCGCCGTAAATTACGAGGATTGGCGAACATGCAATCATTAGCGACGCGAGCGTCGCTGACTGATCGGAGCCGGTGAGGTCGCGCGCGAATATCCAACACGCAATCACCGCCAACGGCGTTTCGATGACGACTAAATATTTGAAGAGCAAGTACGCGTGTTGCGGCTGAAAGCCCGCGAGCGCATGAGCAAATCGATAGAGGACAAAATTAGACAGCGTGAACAACGACCGGCCCAACGCCATCGAGGACGGGCGGCCGTGCAGCGAAAAGATTGTGTAGTCGAGTCCATCCCAATCGCCGATGAATGGATTGAGATAGACGATCGTGAGAATCAGCGCGACCAGCGCGGGCGACAGCCAATAGGGATATTGGCGGCGGAAGCTTTCTGCCGGATTACGAAGAGAGAGCATGGCAAATTGAAAATTGCAAATTGCAAAATGCAACTTGTAGTTGGCATGAAACTCGATTCATTTTCAATCCTTGTTAAATCAAGCTCTAATCGGCCTCCAATTTGAATTTTCTAATTTTCATTTTTCAATTTCCACTGCTTTAGCTTTTTTGAAATGCTTTGGGCTTTGGCCGCGCGACCATCTTCAACTTGTTCCCGCGCTCGCTGTATTCAACTTCGTCCATGATGTTGTAAATCAAAAGCACGCCGCGGCCGCTCGATTTGAAAAGGTTCGCCGGGTCGCACGGGTCAGGAATCTCGCGCACATCGAAGCCATCGCCTTCATCTTCGACCGTGAAGATCGCTTCGCGGGCCGACAACTCAGCCGTCACACGCAAAAGTTTTTCAGGATCGTGCCGGTTTCCATGCTTGACTGCATTGACAAACGCCTCGTCGAGCGCGACGAACAGATTTGATTGTTCGACTTCGATTAATCCCAACCTGGCAACGCGATCGAGCAGGTATTCGAGAACTGCATTCATCAAAGTAAGATCGCTCGGCAATTCTAAATCGATTTTCTCGCGCACGTGACTGAAGTCTTCAACCGCATCGATGCAACGAAGCTTGAACGAGAGAGTGCGTTCGATGATGTCGTGCAGCGCCGGGATGGCGCGGCGGCCGGGAAGGCTCGTGACGGCCAACTTGAATGAGCGGACCACGTCGCCGTTCAAAGAAGCCGTGCGGTCGTTTACTAAATCGGTGACAAGCAAATCAAACTGAATTTGATCCTCGCGCGCCAGGGCTTCGTCGCGCTGACTGACGACCATCACCTTATGGCCGAGATGTTCAACCTCCTGACGGAGTCCCGCGCGAATGTCGTCACTGTTCTCGACGATCAAGATCGAGCATTTGGTTTCGCTTGCGGTCTGTTCTATCAGGGGCATGCGTTGAATCGGCGCGGAGAGATTAAGCCGAAGGCCTTCCTAACTGCAATACGAACGGGCGCAGAATCGCGTTGCAGAATCTTTGAGCCACTTGAGACTTGAGACCTGAGACTCTATTCTCAGACTCCGCCTGATGAGTAAATCCAATCTCCAGACGAATTTGGAGTACGTGGTCGCGCGATGTCTGTTGACGTTGTTTGCGATCATGCCGGTACGTGCGGCCATGCGAGTGGGTGCGTGTTTGGCCTCAGGCTATTCGTGGTTTCCAAGCCGGCAAGCGAAGATTGTCGAAACCAATCTGAAGATTGCCTTAACCGATCTTTCGGCGACGGAGAAGCGACGGATTCGCCGCGGAGCGTTCGCGTACCTTGGGCGGCTGCTCGGTGTCTTCAGCCACTTCCGGAACGACGGCGACGCGGTCAAACAAATTGTCATTGCTGAAGGTCTCGAACATCTGACTGCCGCACAAACAGCGGGGCGCGGCGTGATTCTTTTCACCGGCCACGTCGGCGCCTGGGAGCTATCGAGTTTCGCGCTTTCATTATTGGGACATCCCTTGAGTTTCCTGGTGCGCCGCATCGATAATCCGAAAGTCGAAGTAATGATCGATAGTGCGCGCCGGAGCCGCGGCAATCGCACGATCGATAAGCGATCGGCCGCGCGCGAGATGCTCGAGATTCTGCGCGGCGGCGGCACGCTGGGAATCCTGGTCGATCTAAATACTTTGGATCGCGAAGCGATCTTCGTAAATTTCTTTGGCAAGCCGGCGTCGACAACCTTCATCGTGGCTAAACTGGCGCTGCGGACCGGCGCGCCGGTCCTGCCGGTCTTCGCGCCATGGGACGAAACTCGCAAACGATTTGTCTTAAAGATCGATCAGCCGCTGGCAATGGAACGCACCGGCGACGAAGAAGACGATGTGCGGCGGCTTACTCAACAGTACACACAAGTCGTGGAAGATTATGTACGCCGTTATCCCGATCAGTGGCTGTGGATTCATCGGCGCTGGAAGACGCGGCCCGCGGGTGAGAAGAGTTTGTACTGAGGTCAGTACCACCGGCGTCAGCGGGTGGGCCAAATGGTCAATGTGAGCTCACAAAGCCCCATCATTAACCCATCCGCTGACGCGGATGGTACTGACGCCATAGGGCGACGCCGCACATTGATAGAGCGCGCCTGCAGCTTCGCGGATCTTTCCGGCTATTCATTCAAAGAGCGCTTGATGATTCGCGGCGCCGATTTGATTTTCTATCTGCTGATCAAAATTATTGGTAAGACAATTAAATTCGAGATCGACGGCTGGGAAAATTGGGAAGCCGCGATGCATGACGGCAAGATCCCGATTTATACCTTCTGGCACAATCGAATTTTTCTGGGGACGTACTTTTTTCAAAAGCGCGGTATTGTGATCATGACATCGCGCAGCTTCGACGGCGAATACATTGCTCGCTTCATTCAACGCTTCGGGTACGGCGCGGTTCGCGGCTCATCCACTCGGGGTTCAATCGGAGCGGTTATTGAAATGGTGCGATTGATGCGTGCCGGCTGCCCGGTGGGCTTTGCCATCGATGGACCGAAGGGTCCGCGCTATGAAGCGAAGATGGGTAGTGTTCTCTTAGCCAAAAAAACCGGTTTCCCGATGCTGCCCTTTACGCTTACGGCTAAGAAGTTTTGGGAAGTCAAGAGCTGGGACCGTACACAGATTCCGAAGCCTTTTACGCGCGCGCGCGTGATCATCGCGCCACCAATCAGCGTGGCGTCTGACGCCGATGACGACGCGTTAAGCAAGAAGCGAAACGAACTGCAAGACGCTCTCGAAGCTGTCAATAAGAAAGGTGATGAGTGGCGCGCGAACTTGTAAATCGCAAATCGTGAATGGTAAATAGAGTCGTCACTTAAATAAATCAATTCGAGATTCACGGTCTTTCCGGAGGTCTGATGATCAATCAGGAACGCATCAAAAACTTGCTGCTGGAGTTGGTGCAGATCGATAGTCACTCTCGCAAAGAGCGCGACGTCGCCGAACGAATCAAGAAATATTGCGAAGAGATGGGCGCGCAAGTTGAGATTGACGATGCCGGTAGCGCGGTAGACGGAAACAGCGGCAATGTGATCGCGCGTTTCAAAGGAACGCTCACCGACGCACAACCGATCATGATGAGCGCGCACATGGACACGGTCGTCCCCGGCGAAGGCGTCAAGCCAATCGTCGAAGGCGACATCATTCGCACGGACGGCACGACCGTGCTCGGCGGTGACGACAAATCAGGCTGCGCCGTGATCATTGAAGTCATTCGCTGTCTGCAGGAACAGAACATTCCGCACACACCGATCGAAGCAATCTTTTCAATTTGCGAAGAAGTCGGTTTGCTCGGCGCGAAGAACGTCGATGTTTCGAAATTAAAAGCGAAGTACGGCATCGTATTCGATTCTGACGATCCGGGATTTCTTTTTACTAAAGGGCCTTCGTCGAATCACATGGAGTTTCGGATTCACGGTTTGGAATCGCACGCAGGTGTCGCGCCGGAGGAAGGCATCTCGGCGATCAAAATCGCTGCCGAAGGTTTGGCGAATATGAAACTCGGCCGCATCGATCATGAGACGACCGCAAACATTGGCTTGATCGAAGGCGGCATGGCGACGAACATCATTCCCAACCTGGTTGTCCTCAAAGGTGAAGCGCGTTCGCACAGCGAAGAGAAGCTCAACGCGCAAACTGAGCACATGCAGAAGTGCCTCGAAGACGCTGCCGCGAAACATGAGGTAACGGTTGCTGGCAAAACCACGAAAGCGCGAGTCGAATCGCTTGTCGAACGCGACTACTCTTCGATGGACGTGCCGGACAGTTCACATGTGGTCCAATTAGTTATTCAGGCGGCCAAGCGCATGGGACTCGACGTGAAGACGATGGCGTCGGGCGGCGGCTGCGACGCGAATGTTTTCAATCGCCGAGGTATCGAGTGCGCGAACCTGGGTACTGGCATGCGCGCCATTCACACGGTCAAGGAATGGCTGGATGTAAAAGATATGTACGCGGCGGCGGAAATGACTTTGGAAATCATGAAACTCAATGGCGAGATGGCTACAAGAACTGGCGCCACCAACTCCTAACATATTTCCAAAAAAGGTTCTTGACGCGCCTCGAACGCGCCCGCCATAATCGGATCAGTGGCATGACTTCGGTCTGTCGGCCCTCCCGCCCCTCAAGCTTACACGCCGGGCCACATTTTAACTCGGAGGAAACTTACCCTGGTGAGCGAAGAATTAGAGCAAAGCCTGCAGCAGGCAATCGAAACCTATATCAACGATCGGTTGCGATCGATCGATGAGCAACTCTCGCGTTTGCAAACCGAGTTCAGCGAGGCATTGATGCGTTTGCGCGAGCAGTCGGCCATCCAGAGCCTTGACGGCACGAATGTGTCGGCGGCGATCTTCGCGCACTTGCAGACGGCGCGCAGCGAACGATTGACTGGGGCGCCGGCTCCCGCAGCGGCAATGCCCGACGCGGGAAACTTAAAGCGGGCCGTGCAGGAAATCGGGTCGCAACAATCGCAAGCGGACGTACTGAAAGCGCTGTTGCGTGCCGCGGTGGATTTCGCCGATCGCGTAGCGTTATTCGTGATTAAGAACGATCAGGCCATCGGCTGGCGCCTGGCGAAAATTGACGATCCCGATCTGGAGATGATTGGCGGCGTGTCGCTGCCTTTGGCGGCGCAAACCATCGTCACGCGCGCGGCGCGTAACCACCTGACGGCCATCGGCGCTGATGCTGCGGATTCTGATTACGCCATGTTGTTGGATCAGCTCGGCGGCGCGCCAGCCGCGGTCGCAGCCCTGCCTCTGATCGTCCGCGGAAAAGTAGTTGCGGTGCTTTACGCAGATTCGCCGTCGAGTGATGCGAACGCCATGAAGCTCGACGCGCTCGAGCTGTTGACAAGCGTTGCCGCAATGGCCGTCAATCTCGTATCGATTCAACGTGCGGTGAATCAAGCATCACCCGCGGAAGCAGCGACCGCTCCCGCGCCGGCACAGGAAGTAGAAGAAGAAACGTACACGCCGCAGATTGAACCTGTCGCGGAAGAACCTTCACAAACCGCCGAAGCTCCAGCGCACGCTACGGAGACAGTCGAAGCCGAGACAGCAGCGAAAGATGTTTCAGTCGCAGCGCCGGAAACAGAAGTTGCCGCTCCTGCCAAACCCTGGCAACAGTCCACGGTCTCGCAAGAGCCCTGGCCCGCTTCGCCTGAACCGAAATCCGACATCGTCAGCGATCAGGTCTGGTCAAGCGAATCAAGCCCGGCAGTGCAGGAGAGCGAGCCGCCTCCGCAAACGGAAGCGGAAGCTACGACTCAACCCTTAACACCGGTCGCCGAAACCGCGCCGGATACTAGCTCACAATATTCAACGCCCCTCGGCAGTTCGCGACGCTACGGCGTTACCGAGCCTGAATTGCCGATTGAAGTGACCGAAGACGAGCGGCGTTTGCATAACGACGCGCGCCGCTTTGCGCGGCTGTTGGTTTCGGAGATCAAGCTCTATAACGAGCCGAAGGTTCAGGAAGGCCGGAGCAAAGGCGATCTTTACGATCGTCTTCGCGACGACATCGATCGTTCCCGGCAAATGTACGATAAGCGAGTTGCGCCGCCCGTCGCCGCGCGTCACGATTATTTTCATCAGGAGTTGGTGAACACGCTCGCAGAAGGCGACGTGGCGAAGCTGGGTCACAGTTATCCAGGCGACGTTGCGAGCAAGAACTAGTTCGGAATCCCGCCTTCAAGCGGAATGCAAATCACGCAACCGCCAATAGAAAACGGCCACCAATTCGGCGGCCGTTTTTATTTCCAGGCGGCGGTGCTCCAAACGCTTAAGGCGTGCCGAAGCGTTTGCGGTATTCCGAAGAAGTGATGAAGGCTTTCACCATCTCAGCCGCGTTGAAATCGCCGTTGAATTGGTTGAGCTTGGTCAACCAGAAATCGTAACCGGTGTAATCCGAGTCCGGCGGATCGTTCGGATTGCGGCGGAGATATCCGAAGTATTGCATCAAGACGAACGCGCGATTCAGTTCGGCCTTCGCCAGGTTCTGATGTTCAGCCACGTCGCGCACGACGCGTGCGCGCGTCTTGCTGCCGGCCGCGAGCGCTGCCGCTTCCTGCGTCTCTTCAGCCAGCGACATTGGGCTGCCCGCATTCACATTAAGCGTGTGAACGAAGTCGGTCGGCAACATGTTCGAAGGATAAGCATTCGTAAAGCGCTGCCGCTGCACGAAGTTATTGAAGAAAGCAACCTTATTGTTTTCCAGGGTGGTCTGCCAATCGCCCTGGTTGACGATTACGCCGCTCGCGATGGACTGCTGATCGGCGAGGAACTCATTAAAACGGACGATGGGAACAGACAGATTGTGCGTACCATTGAAAGTAGATGTTCCGGTCGCGTCGCCAAACGCAGTCTTGTAAGCACGTTCGACGAGATAACCCGTCTGTTGGAATTCAATCGAGAGAAAGAACGCGCCCGAGGTGTTGACGCGTTGCGCCGAAGTGCAATTCGCATCCGCGCCGCATTGATTGATTTGATTGCTCCAAAATGCGAGCCCGCCCGCGTCGGCCGGACGGTTCAGAAAATCCGCGTACTGCTGTTTCACAAAATAATCCGTCGTATCGATGGGATTATTCGCCGGGGCGTTCGTCAAACAGCTCGAGTTGTTTTGCACGTAACCCGTTATTTCGCTCACGGAAAAAGGACAGAACGTGCTCGTGTTGTTCTGGTTCTGGACGGCCACCATGATTGTGTTGTCGCAGCCCGACTGGCCATCGCAGTGACTAGCGTTGAAGTTATGTCCCAGCTCGTGCGCGGGAATGGTCACGCGGAACGGCGCGATCGTTTCCCGATCCGAGATGCCGTAAGCGTGGCTCGGGTCGCGGCACACGACACCTTCCCAGGCGACTCCGTTTGCGTCCGTGAGACTCTTGCCGGTCCACAAATGCGAGACATCGTGTTGCGGAGCCGGCGGATTCTGGTTCCAGTAGTTCGTGAACGCGTTCAGCACCGCGGAGGCACTCAAGCCGCCCGCGCCAAATGGATCGGCGGTGGTCCATGCATGTTGATAAGTTACCGTGAAAGTCATGCCAATGTCGCGCTGATAAATCGCATTGATCGAATTCATGATGCTGAGAATATCGTTGTTCGCCGGCGCCGCTCCGCCTAAAGCGTTGGTGTACTCAAGATCAGATTCAGTCGCGATTTCAACAACCTTCATCGGCGAAAAGACCGCGGGAGTGTCACCAGCAGTGGCGTTCGATTGAATCTGCCTGGCGCCGGAACTGATCTGTTCTTCCAACGTGTCGCCGCAAACACGCGTGATGTCTGAGCGCACGTCCTGCGCCGTGTACAGCAGGTAATCTGTTGGCGCAGCCGCCGCAGAATATTTCTGCGCCGGTTCGAGAAAAAACGACTGTCCCGGTGTAACGATCATGCCTTCGATCTTATTGTCCAACACCGTGAAGCGCGCGTCGCTGCCCCAGATGCTGCTGACGTTGCCCTTATAAGTCGATATGTCCGGCATTGCCGTCGTGCGTTTCACGCCATCGGCGTCGGTTTCTTCCGCCCGATAGTTCGGCCCGCGCAAATCAGTCGGCTCGAGTTGCAAATCGAAACTGTGGTCTGGCGTGACCAGCGACATGCGGCCAGTCGTGCGCACCTGTGCGGCGATTGAATGAGGGTCGATAGTCAAATCTTCATGCACAGTAAAGATCTGCGCCAGATCTTTCTGGAAACGCGCGCGCGTGTTTTGGGCGCCCGCTTTCGGCAAGTGAAACGTGGCGCCGATGAGCACCAGCGCCAACGCGACTACCACAGCGGATGCTCGTAATCCGCGTGACTGCGAAACAAGCTGGGCCAGCGATCTCCGCTGGAAATACATGCGCAGATCATCGAAGCGATTGGGGTTATGGTTCTGTTTCATAGGAATCAACTTTTTAGTTCATCGGGAGTTTGTCGTCCGTAAACGACCTGCTCAGGAAGAGGAATCCGGGGCACTTTTCATCTTAGCCATTGCAATTGCGGAGCGCAACTGTTTTCTAAGCGGACGGCCGTGAGCACAACGTGGCTACATTCGTGGCGATTTGCGGCGCTGCTGATTTGATAATAAAGTCAAACGCTTTCACGAAGAGAAAAGCTTCCGGAAGGTCATAGATGAAAATTTCTTTGTCGGAAGATTCGTTGCGCTCTGCGTCTGAACGCCTCGCGGCGTCGAATCAAAATTTCATGGCTCGCTATCCGGGCGAGACCGGAAGCCGTCAACCCGTCCACACCGTCTATGGCGGCGCGCATTTGTTTCGCGCGGACTCAGCGCAACGCCTGGGCCAGGTCGCCGAGCGTTCGCTTGCTGAAAACGCTCCCGACTTCGTCGTGTTCGCGCGCGCCATTGGCTTGCCGTTTTCGAATGAGTTGCCCGACGTATTGGAATACGCCACGGGCTTGAAACATCGTCTGGAGAATGAACCTGCCGCCGTCCGTGAGGAGAACAAAGCTGCGTGGCTGGCCCATACGATCTACACTCGAGTGCAGGAGAAACTCCGGCGCGAGCCGGTCGAAGATTTTCGCATTGACTTCGAAGATGGCTACGGCAATCGTCCCGACAGTGAAGAAGACGGCCATGTGGAATCGGCGGCACTGGAAGTTGTGAAAGGAATGAACACCGGAACGCTGCCGCCGTTCATCGGTATCCGCATCAAACCATTCAACGAAGAGTTGCGCACACGCAGCATCCGCACCCTCGATATTTTTGTTTCTACGCTTTTGGCTCGATCGAGCGGCCAACTTCCGCAGAACTTTGTCGTCACGCTGCCTAAGATCACAACCACCGAGCAAATATCTGCGCTGGCGGACATTTTCGATCAACTTGAGAAGCGCACCGGACTGGACAAGGGCTCGCTCAAAATGGAAATGATGATCGAGACAACGCAGTCGATCATTAATCACGAAGGCCGCATCAATTTGCCTTTGCTGCTCGACGCCGCTCGTGGGCGTTGCACCGCCGCACACTTCGGCACTTACGATTACACTGCGAGTTGCTCGATCACCGCCGCGCATCAGCACATGATGCATCCGTCGTGCGACTTCGCGAAGCACCTGATGCAGGTTTCGTTCGCGAGCACCGGTCTGTGGTTGTCAGACGGCGCAACCAACATCATGCCCGTCGGTCCGCATCGCGCGAGTGACAGCTCGTCACTCACCTCGGAGCAAATCGAAGAGAACCGCGCAGTCGTGCATCGCGCCTGGAAGCTTCATTACGATCATATTCAACATTCGCTTATCGGTGGTTTTTATCAGGGCTGGGATTTGCATCCGGCGCAACTGCCGACACGCTACGCTGCCGTTTACGCGTTCTTCCTCGAGAGCCTTGACGCTGCCTCAGAACGTCTGCGCAACTTTGTAGAAAAAGCGGCCAAGGCCACGCTCGTCGGCGATGTTTTTGATGACGCAGCCACTGGGCAAGGCTTGTTGAATTATTTTCTACGCGCGATCAACTGCGGCGCGGTGACAGAAGCAGAAGCGACGAAACTAACCAGCCTGACTCATGATGAATTTGTCTCTGCATCGTTCGTCAAGATTTTGCAGAACAGACAGAGTCTGTGAAGAAATCGATGCAGGTTCTTAATCGAGCAATCGTCCTTGTGATCTAAGCGCTTTCGTCATGAACGTACCTGCAAACCAACGACGACGCTGCGCTGGGTTTGAACCACGTATCAGTGGATATTGAGCCAATGATTCCGCTGGCCAAATAGAAATGTCATCCTAACGCTTGCTACAAGTTCAGTTTGTATATGTGCTTCAACGGTTCTTGATAGTTAGGTCGTACCGGTTGAAAACCATTGTCAGTTAGCATTTTCAAACCCTTCTCGGTGACAGGACGACTATAGACCAGTCTGATGCCGCGCTCTTGTTCTACGCGGATACGGCCATGGAGTTCACCCACAACTCGCCCTCTCGCGTAGGGGGTTCCTCTGGCTGCAATGCTCCCTATGTAAATACACGCAGCTGTCTCTTGACGCCTGCCATTTCTTTCTTTGACTATGAGATTGGGAGTGATTTTCGTGCCGTCAAAATTGTCAGCGTCGAGAAAAGGAATCGCGGTCTGCTTAAGCGGAATAACCGAGTAATACCCAACAATAGTGAGCCGGGTGACTAGCTTACCCCTGCGGACGCGTTTAACCAGATGGAACATATTTCGATTGATCTTGTGCCATTCCCTCATAGTATCCAGCGGCGACACTTCTCCGAATTCCTCGACACCATATGCGTGAATATGCTCAAGATCATCTCGTCTCGCGGCGTGTGCCATGAGGATGGATCTACCGAACATCCAACGCCATGAGTCAACCGCCCAATGGATGGGAATTATGAACAACAAAATTCCGACAATGGTGAGCACAAATCCCATGACGAGCGAAACCCTAAAGAACGAGTCTGGAAGGAACGGGAATTGGCGAATCAACTGATCTTTGACTGCCATGATCGCAATGAACCCGCCGCCGATGGCCAAAATGACCAAGCCAACGTGATTAAGCTGCCTCTTGCTCATGGGATACCTCCTTTAGAAGGACGCGAAAGAAGCTTTTTGTAAGAGGACGAGTCACTCCGATCGTGGGATAATAACTCGCCGCTAGAGTTCTGAGATGCCACAATAGTTCATCAGATTGGCATGTGTGTCAAACATTTTTAGAAACCATTCAGAATAGTGTCGGCTGCGTTGATTCGTCATCCGCCTCAACTGACTCGCTCAAACG
>DASQYL010000209.1:0-6492 GCA_035639235.1 Pyrinomonadaceae bacterium
TTGTCGTCTTGCACATGGATCGCGACCTTGATGTTGGTCGCCGCTCCGGGAATTTTTTTCAGGATCAGAATGCCGCCCTCGACGGTCTTTCCCCTTTGGCCCCAGCTCAACTTGAACGAAAGATCTTTCAAAGGCTTGTAGCCGTTTTTATCGGCAAACGCATTCAAAGAGGTTGTGGCATTTAAAATTGGGACCTTAACGGTCGCCTTGCCGTCGGCTCCGGTGACAACTGCAGGGGGATGAATCATATCGCCCCCCACCCTCACGGTCGCGCCCTCGATCGGGTTGGCCTCGTCATCAGCGTCGTGGACGTCAAAGACGACGTTTACGACCTCGGCTCCGCCATAGATGGCATCTTTCTCATCCTTGGGGACGAGTTTGATTTCAATCGGCTCACCGCGTTTGATTGCCGGGTCGGTCAAGAGATCAGTCTCTGCTCGTTCGGTACTCAGATCTTCGCGAGAAACTTCGACGGAAATGTAAAGATGCGTGGCTCCGGCGGGCACGTCGATATCGAAGGACGCAATCCCCTTGCTGTCTGTTTCCTTCTGATAGGGGGCCGGACGAGGGATCACGTTACCCGGTCTGCGATTGAAAAACGATCCGATATAAACGTTGACGTGAGCAGCGGATACCGGTTCCCCGGCAGCGTTTCTGACGTGAACAGTGAACGCGACCTTTTGATCAACGACCGGTCTGGTAAACGCCGCGCTCAGCGCATTGGGCTGAGAAGACAAACCCAAGTCGCCGTGACTACTCGCCGCGGGCGACAGAATGCCGAGAGTCACAAGCGACAGCACCGGCACCGCCATCCGGACGATCAGCCCTCTTTGCGTTTTCATGACTTCCTCCTATTAGGGTGGCGCGTCATCTCAGACTAAGACACCGTTGACGGTTGAACCGAGTGGACGCGGGTGACTTCAAACCTAAGAGCCTTTATTGGCGCGTGAGCGTGATTGAATGCCTCTCACCCGAAGGTCCGATTGCTACCCCTGACACCTGCGCAGAACCATTCCAGGTATAACGATTCGTCCATCCGTTCCACCATCGCACCACCATCTCGCCACCCTCGATCCTCCATGTGGCCGTGGCCTGACGGTTGCTCTCTGATGTCGCCGTTCCATTCGCATGAAAAACCTGCATGTCGCTGAAGCCGCCATCACGATAGAGCCACCTTGTGTCGCCACCTCCGCCAGCGTTTCCACCGCACCTGCTGGCGCCGGGCCCCTCCATCTGCGCCTGCAAACACTGGCGCTCACGACCTCCGCCGGCGCCGTTGCTGGCGACCACGATCTGCACGAGCATCTTTGCGTCAGGCGCAGGGCTGCAGACAATGACCGCGGTATGGACGCCTTTAGATCCCGCTACGAAATTCCCGCCGGAGTTGGGGTCTCTCCTATATCCTTCGTTCTGAAGCGCTGCCGGCATTCGGCGGACACAATCGTCGTAGCTTAATGCGAGGTTCTGCTGGCCGCGCGACCAACCCGGCGCTTGGGCCGATGCATTCTGTGCCACGAGACCGAGCAGTAAGCCGCTGGCTGTGAAAAGCAAGAATCTTACTGGGCGTATGTTCTTAATCATCTTCATTCTCCCTTTTTCTTCTTCATCGAACACGCGCGCTAACGCGGCAGGTGTTCGCGTATGTAGTCTTGTGCCTTTTCTCTGGTGCTGATTTGTCTTCTGAAAGTTTCGCTTTCGGGATTCAGGGTCCAGTTGATATGATCGCTGACAAACGGCACGTACCTCTCATTAGGCTTGCCGGCGTCGTCGAAGATGTTGATCTGTTGGCAGACTCTTCTGAATACTTCGCTGTCAAGTGGCGAATCGGTCGCCGCTAGCGCAGCGGCGTAGAGTCGATGCTTTTCATCCTGCGTAGATGTGGCATCTTTGCGAGTGCTGTTGGCCGACCAGGAACCGCAAGCAACGGATATTGACAACCAAACAATGACCGATGTGATGGCAATGACTTTCATTCGGTGTCAAGCCCAGTTCATGTATAATCGGCCGCTCTCCCGCGAGTAGTCGCTCCGATCGCAGCGCAATCGTTTTTGGTAATTCTGCGAGCCGCTTATCTCACAAACGGCTTGTTGGAGTCCTGAAACAACCCTGAAATTTCGCTGAAATCGACATTGGCCGGGTTAGGATCTATATGACAAGGCAGGATCGAATCTACCGCGTCGACAGCCTTGAGATCGACACGGCCCAATTCTCCCTCCGGCGTGAGGGCCAGCCAGAACATCTACGGCAAAAGAGTTTTCAGGTCCTTGTCTATCTCATCGAACAAAGGCAACGCGTGGTCTCGAAGGATGAACTGATCGAGAAAATCTGGGATGACGCCGCGGTAACCGATAACACCCTGGAGCAGTGTCTGGCAGATATCCGGCGCGCGATTGGCGACGATTCGCGGAATCCTCGGTTCATCAAGACATTCCCCCGGGCGGGTTATCGTTTCATCTCCAATGTAAGGGAAACTGTTTCCGATCCAGCCGCGGATAAATCAACAGTCGTTCAAGATCGCGTTGTTGAAGAGATTCTGCCGGACGCAGTTTCGCTTGGGCCCGAAACCTCGCGCCTAATCATTCGTCGTCGCGTTGTAGCAGTCGCCGGAGTTTTACTGGTGGTAGTTGCGGGTCTCAGTTTCTATCTAATTCGCAGACAGACATCTTCATCGCCAGTCAGCCTGACTCTCAATCAGTCTGGAAAACGTCCTGTTGCGGTGATGTTTTTTGACAACGAATCGGATAGCACCGAGTTGGATTGGTTACGCGAAGGGTTGGCCGATATGATCATCACCGACCTTTCACGCTCAAACAATATTGCTGTCCTCAGTCGCCAGCAGCTTCGTGTTTTGCTCGATCGGCTGGGGCACAAAGAGTCTGAGAAGATTCGTCTGGAAGACGCAGTCGAGATTGCGCGACAAAGCCAGGCACAGTTGTTGGTGCTTGGCAGCTTTGCGCGGCTTGGAGAGCAGATCCGCATCGATGTTCACATTCACGACGCGCGCGACGGCCAACTGTTGACGGCAGAGCGCCTGGTTGTCGATCAGCCGGCGCAGATTCTAACGCAAGTTGATTTGCTCTCCTTGAAATTGGCGTCATACCTGGCCGGCTCGCCTGGCGGTCAAGAATCGAATATTGGACTGTCCACCGTAATGACGAACAATCTCGAGGCATATCGATATTATTCGCTGGGGGTCGAAAAGGCGCAGGCACTGCAAAATCCAGAGGCGATTGAGTTGTTGAAAAGGGCGATCGAGCTTGACCCTCAGTTTGCGATGGCTTACGCGCGCATTGGATATGCTTACGCGATCACCTGGGATCGAATAGATGAGGGCACGCCATATCTGGAAAAGGCGTTTCAACTTTCTGACCGGCTGACCGAAAAGGACAAACTTTACATCGCCGGCTGGTACGCGATAGCCAATTTCGACTTCGCTGCGGCAATCAAATCTTTTCAGGAGATAGTGTCGCGCTTTCCTTTGGAAGTGGAAGCCTACCTTCGGCTAGGCTTGTTGTTGCACGGCGAGGAACGATTTGACGAAGCGATTCAGGTTCTGAAGCAAGGCTTGGTCATCGATGCGAACGCCAAGGATATCTATAACGCTCTAGGCGCGATCTATTCGGACCTGGGCCGTCATGAAGAAGCGATTGCCATGTTCCAGCATTATGTCCAGCTCGCGCCCGCAGAGCCGAATGCCTATGACAGTTTGGCTTCTGGCTATCAATGGGCTGGCCGTTACGACGAAGCAATCGCGGAATTTAAGCGCGCGCTGGCGCTCAAACCAAATTTTGAAATCGCAATTATTCATCTTGGCAATGCTTGTTTTCAACAAGGGCGTTACGAGGAAGCGATCAGGCAATACCAGCAGTACATTGAGAAGGCGCCCTCGGATCTTGAAAAGGCGCGTGGCTACAACAGCATTGCTGTTGTTGAGCTAGGAAAAGGAGAGCTTGAACGGGCAGAGCGCTCGGCAAATCAAGCGCACAAGTATGACACTAATGGAATCGATGAGTTGATGCTGATTGCTCTAGGTAAAAGAGATACCGCAACCGCAGCTAAACTTAAGGAACAATTGGATGAATTTCAGCGCAGCGACCGGGGACGTAGAACCTCTGAACGATCAAAGTTATACGCGCAAGGATATTTCGAACTTGTAGCGGGCCGTAGTGACGCGGCTCTGGCCGAATTCAAAGAAGCACTCACGCATCGCCCTCCAAGTTGGAACATCGACGCCTACGAAGACTGTCTCGCGAATGCTTATCTTCAACTCGGACGATTCGATGAAGCAATTGGTGAATACGAGCGAATTTTGAAACTTAATCCCAATTATCCGCTGGTGTATTATCATCTGGCCCAAGCTTATGAACGGAAAGGCCTAAAAGATCAGGCACGGCTTGAATATCAGAGATTTCTCGAAGTCTGGAAACACGCCGACGCCGATGTTCCCGAAATGATCAGAGCAAAGCAAGCGCTTTCGCGCTGATAAGTATCAGTGAGATAACTCTCTTTCACGGCGGCAACACTGCCAGATTCCCGTCTCGATTCAAATTCCCGAGCACACTGTCACGCAGCCTTCAGGTTGATTCCCAAAGGCAGGAAGATCGTTTCGTCCTTTTCGTAAACCATAGCCTTGTGGCTTTTGGAGTGACCCGACACGCGAGTGTCGCTGCACGCCTTTGCAGATTCAGCGGTACGTCGGCCGCATTTCTGGTCCGTTGCTTGATCGCATCGACATTCACATCGACGTGCCTGCCGTAAAATTCCGCGAGCTAACTGGCGATCCTCCACCCGACGCCGAAAGCTCAGCTCACATTCGCGAGCGCGTAATAAGAGCCAGGGAGGCTCAGCAGAAACGTTTCGCTGGCGAGATTTATTCAAATGCCGCAATGACGCCGCGTATGATCCGCCGCTACTGCAAGATCGATCCTGAAAGCGAAGAAATGCTCGAGCGCGCAATAACGGCTTAGTTTGTCGGCTCGCGCCTATGACCGCATCCTAAAAGTCAGCCGCACCACTGCGGACCTTGAAGGCTCCGAAGATATCCGCTCGCCGCATGTCGCGGAAGCCGTCCATTACCGTTCGCTTGATCGCACTTACTGGACCTGAAGGCGCTCCGAAGAGGAGCATGAAGGCAATATCAGCAGAACGATTTAGACGCACTGATCGGCATACAGCGAAACACGGCAAAACGAGCGATTTGAGACTTAAAATTCGTTCCTCATAAGAGTGTGGGGGTTCGACTCCCGCCCCCGGCACCAGTCATTTCAACGATTTAGAGGTAATCGTGTATCGCTAATGAATTTCGCTACGGAGTTTCAGTCCGTTACCAACCGTTCCGATGAGAATCATAACGGCTAATTAAGGAATGCCTAAAAACTCACTCAGCATTTTCGTGATGTCGACGGCGTCGAATATCTGAGAGTTACGTGTTCCGGCCGTAGCGGCCGCTCGCTACTGCTGCCATCGTCCAACCCAACAGCGAAGAACTCTGATCGCGATTGTTCGTATTGGTTACAACAATAGTAGTTGTAGCCAGCGCCGTAATCGTTGATTCTTATCTTTTGAACAGAAGCCACGCTGCGATCCAATCAATCGCTGTTATGCCGTTCGTTAAATAAAGCGGGAATGCCGAGTTGGAACATCCCTCTGACGGCATGACCGAGACGCTGATGAAGAGTTCGTCGCAATTTGTTGTCGCCGACCATTGAAAAGAAGCGTTCACCGATCGGCTGACGGCGCGTCAGCGCGGGAACCGTTGCCGATATTCAGTCGAACTGAGAAAGGCTTTGACCATTTCAGCGTTCCGAAAGCTGCCATTGAAGGCGTCCAGTTTCGTCAGCCAGAAATCGTAACCGCTAAAGTCAGTGTTTGGCGTCGCGTTCGGATCTCTTCGCAAGTACCCAAAATACTGCATCAATACAAACGCTCGATTAAATTCGTGCCCCGCCAGAGTCGAGTTCTCAGCGACGTCACGCAGTGCGTGCGCGCGAGCTGCGGTGGAGCTGGCCGTGGTTGCTTGCCCGAATTCGCTGACGGCGACAGTGCGATCACTTGGTGTCGGCGTTACGCCTGCATTGATGAACAGTGCGTCAACAAATTGATCCGGACTCATCGTCGTAGGATATGCCGAAACAAATCGTGCGCGTTGCACAAACTCTGACATAAACGCCTGCTTGTTATTTTCCAGCTTCGTCTCCCAACCCGTTTGATTGACGATAACGCCCTTGCCAATCTCCTGTGTGTCTAGCTTGAACTCGCTTAGCTTGAGCGGCACCGGGGCATTCGCCAGATCGCCGAAGGCCGCCAGATAGGTTCGCTCGACGAGATAACCCGTCTGCTGGAATTCAATCGACAGGAAGAACGCCGCCGAAGTGTCGATGCGTTTGACTTCGTGACAAGCGGCATCCGCGCCGCACGATTCGATATTGTTGACCCAGAAATTGAAACCTGATTCGTCGGGCTCGCGATTCAAAAAGTCGAGGTATTGTTGCC
>DASQYL010000210.1:0-13585 GCA_035639235.1 Pyrinomonadaceae bacterium
GCGAAGCTTCATCCGAACGTCGTCGCAAGATCGGAGCGGCGATTGCCGGATCCGGCCTGGCCGCCAACGCAATCAACAGTCTGGCCGGCGAGGGACGTGATCGCACCTATGATGCGTTTTCAATTCTGTTTCTGATGGCCAAAGCTGGAGAGACTCAACCGTTAATGACGGCGATTGCCAAGCACAGCAGCCTCGACGTGCGCTTGACAGCGGTTAAGTTGATCGGCCTCAGCAATCAACAACAAGTGCTGCCGGCATTGCGCCATATGGCCGCGCGCGAACATCTGCCAGAAGAAGTGAGCGCCGCGATCATGGAAGCAATCTATTTGTTGAGCAATCAAACCCGCGAAGTTGCATGAGAAATCAGCCACAGATTTACGCAGATTACACAGATAAGAATTTGATTTATCAGCGTCATTCGTGTTCATCTGTGGCTAATTTCCTTGCGGGCTAATCCTGGTAACTTCGATCGATGCGATCCAGTTTCCGTTGTAAACCCGGCCAAGTTAGCGCTGCCCCCATTCCGACAGTGACGGCATCCATCTGTGAAGCGACCCGGCCGATGATCTCTTTCGGAATCGGTGACAGCTCGCCGCCGCCGGCTTGCGCTCGAATCTGGATTTCGCAGGCGCGTTCGAGCAGGAACATTCCCAGGAAAGCTTCGGCCACCGTGCGTCCGACAGTTAGCAATCCGTGGTTACGCAAGATCAAGAACTTCTTGTCGCCAAAGTCCGAAACCAGACGCGGCTTCTCGTCTTCGTCCAGCGCTAAACCCTCGTACTCGTGGTACGCCAACGAAGCCAGCGCGAACATTGCCTGTTGCGAAAGCGGCAGCAAACCCTGTTTCTGAGCTGACACCGCGATGCCGTTACGCGTGTGCAGGTGCATGACACACAGCGCATCTTCGCGCGCGGCATGGACCGCGCTATGAATCGTAAAACCTGCCGGATTGATGAAGTAAGGCGAGTCCATCACTTTGTTGCCCTGGAGATCGATCTTTACCAGGCTCGACGCCGTGACTTCGTCGAACATCATGCCGTACGGATTCAAGAGAAAGTGATGTTCAGCGCCCGGAACGCGCGCGGAGATATGCGTGAAGATCAGATCGTCCCATCCATACAAAGCAACCAGACGATAGGCGGCGGCGAGATCGACACGGGCTTGCCATTCAGTGGCCGGAACTTGATCCCGGATCGATATGGCTTTGGGGGAAGCGGTCATCTTGTTTATTGGTAAGCGCCGTAGGCGCACAATGTTTATAGAATTGAATCCAATCTAGATTCCCCGTCGGCGAGAGCAGACCGTGTTCTGCTCTCGCCCACAATCAAACTATAAAAACGTAGCGAGGACTATAAACATTTGGCTCCAATCGGAGCCGCAGACACACCTATTTAAATTCAAACGACTTAAGATAATCGTTATACGACTGGTCCCAACGCGCGACCGTCTTCGCCGGCCCGGCGAGTTTCACAAAGTAGTTTCCCTTCGGCGTCTCGATTACCGCGGCGCGCAAACGATAGTTGTCGTCGTTATGAAACGAGCCGCTGCCGGGCGCCATCTCGGCGGTGTAAATACCGGTCACGTCCACGGTGGTGACTTTCAATCCGTTGACGGTCATAGTGTCCGTCTTCGCCTTGCTTTTTGAATCGCTGCCGTCCACCTGCTGCATCTGTCCAATCCAGCGATCGATGTTCGCTTGCGTGCCGCCGCCCGCGTTCTCGCCGAAGTAATACAACACCAGCGATGCGTCTTCCTTGTCGTCTTCACTCTTCGGCAACTTGTACTGCGCCACACGCATGTTCGACGACGGCTTCTCAGTGGTCCAACCGTCAGGCGCCTTGAAACGCAGCTCGCCGGCCGCCCCTTGAGTCGCGTTATTCTGTTGAGTGGAAATTGCGTTTGCGCCCTTGTTGCTGCACGCCCAGCAAATAAAGAACGCGGCGATTAAAGCAGTGGCGCCGATGATTTTTGTTCGCATGAGTCTCCTTTGCGGCTGAGACTCTACACCGGCGCCCGCGAAGCGCGCAATGATCTGGATCACTTGCCCGTGAACAACGTCGTGTCATCGACAAAGCACAGGCCGTTGCCCCATGGGTCTTCGACGTAGAACGAGCGTTCACCCCACGGACGAGTAACGATCTCGCCTGCCTGCTGGTCATGATATCGATCCTGGCACAGACAATTCATCGCCTGCGCGCGCGCGAAAAATTCTTCGAGATTATTCACGGCGAAATAGATGTAGTCCGGAGTTGGCTGCGGCTTTTCTCCGCCTTTCGCTACATCAACCAACGCCAGGATCATCGGTCCACAATGGAAATAGTGACGCGCCCCGCGTGGAATCGAAATACCCGGATCGGCGAGCAACTTCGCATAAAAGTCTCCGGCCGCGGCGAGATCGCCGACTTGCAACGCGATGCGAAAAATTCTCGGTGCGCCCATTGTCTTCTCTTCTCCTTCTCATGATTCGCCGCCGCCAGTTTGCACTTGCGAGGCGATGTACCACACATTATCGAATGGGTCCCGGATCGAGCCCATGCGAGCGCCATGCGGTTGCAGCTGCGGCGCGTCTTTCGCGATTGCTCCTTCAGCTTTGGTCGCGCGCTCATACCAGGCATCGACGTCGTCGACATACATCATGAAGACTGAAGGCATCGGTTGCCATGGGCCGTGCGCTTCGCCTAATTCGACGACCGAAGTGCCCACGCGTATCGAGCCGTGCTTCACAGATCCGTCCGGTGAACGGTGCACCTCGATTTCCTCGGCGCCGAATGCTTGCTTCAGAAAATCGATCATCTTTGACGCGCCGACCGGTAACAACGAGGGCATCAGATTCGGATGTCCCGGCGGAATGTACGATTCACCCAGATGCGTGGCAACAAACCATTCATTGCCGCCCGGATCGCGAAAACCGCATTCGCGATCGCCGTAGAATCGTTCGCCCGGCGGATTGAGGTTGGTGGCTCCCGCCTGCACCGCCTTTTCGTAGATCGTGTCCACATCTTCAACGTACAGGTGAATGTAGGTTGGTTGGGCCGTGCCTTTCCACTGCGAACCCTCGCCACCGCCGCCCACCATGATCATCGATCCGCCGATGTTGTACTCGGCATGAAATCCACCCTGGGAACCGAGGCCGAAGATCGGTCCGGTCACTCCAAATGTCTGTTGTAGAAATTCAGCCTCAGCATGAACATCCGGCACCACCAGATAAGGCGTGATTGTGCGAAATCCTTCTCGTACGGGGTTGAGTTTTTTCGAAACTTCCTTCGTCGCAGTACTCATCGTCATCTCCTCTTCCAGCTCTTTTCGCAAACGCTTTTTGAAATCAGCACGCGGCAGACCACGCAACTCGACTGCGAGCTTCGTTAGCTCTGCGACTTGCGGATCGAGCTTCTCGATTACAGCTTCATTTCGAAGCATTGCATCGATCGCCCGATCAAATTTCTCTGTCAGTTCAACTTCACTCATCGTTCATTCACAGCAGTCCGCAAAGCGGACGATCGACAATAGTCCAGCACTTCAGTGCTGGGGATGACGGAAAATAAAATAAAGCCGAAGCCCGTGAAACGGGCGACAGAAAATCGCGGCAAGCGATTCGTGCTCTCCAATTCTGCCATCCGCTTCGCGGACTTCACCGGGGAAATAGCTCATGTTCTCAGCGATGAATCGCTGGGCTATTATCGCTCGTCCGCTGCGCGGACTAAATTTGGAAGTTCCCTTACTCATTACTCATTACTCACAGATTGAGTTTCGCGCGCAGATTCTGAAATGCACGAAACTGCAACTGCTTTACCGCGCCCTCACTCCGCCCGAGTTCGGTCGCAATCTCATTAATTGATTTCTCTTCGGAAAATCGCATGCGCACGACCCGACGCTGATCTTCCGGCAGTTCATCTACCATGCGAATCACGTGTGCGCGTCGCTCGGCATGCTCTAACTGATCTTGCTGAGTTTTAGGTGCTGTCGCCGCATCGTGGGGCATTGACTCGGCAGTTCGTAAATCGCTGCTGACAAACCTCGCGTCTCGCTTGGCCCGATCCGCGATTAAGTTCGCAGCAATTCGAATCAACCAGGCGCCGAACGGCGCGCCGGTCCATTTGAATCGATCGATATTGGCGAGCGCTTTGCGAAAGACTTCGCTGGTTACATCCTCAGTCAGGGCGCGATCGCGAATCCGCCGCGCAATGTAGGCATAGACCAATTCGAAATATCTTTCGTACACGTCCCCAAAACGCGCGCGATCCTGCTGCGCCGCTTCGATCAGGCGCCGCTCGTACGTCTCGTTTCTGTGCGCGAGACGCGCTTTCTGTGCAGGTTCGCTGCCCGCCATGCTTCCTAATCTATATAAACTGCCGGCTGGAAAAAAGGTTATGGATAAAAGAAGACTTTTCCGCAGATTAGGCAGATTACACAGATCAAAAACAGAGAAGACAGTAAGCCAGCGAGCGATTCTTACCGCCTAATCTGTGAAATCCGCGTAATATTCGGAGAAGTTCTTCTTTCTCACGGCCGGCGCGCCGGCGCGGTCGTCGGGGGCGGAGTTGTCCGCGGATATTTTGCGTTGAATTCATTAATGAAAGTCTGCGTCAGATCAGTCGCCGGCACCGCCGTCAAGATCGCCGGCATGATCTTGCTGATGTCGAGCGTCAACGTAATGCCGCGCCGCGCCGCAAACTGGTCCAACTCCGCACCGATCTGTTTTGAGATTGGCGACACAACCTCGTCGTAGCGTTTGGAGAGATCAGCATCATATTTGTCTTTCTTCGTTTTGTACTCGGCTTCCAGCGTCGCGCCCTGTTGTTGCTTCGCGTCTATCACCTGCTGATTGCGAGGAGTCGCCTTCATCAGCGCATCAATTTCGTTTGCCAGTGTGTTCAGCCGATTCTCAAGATCCTGCAATTCGTTCGTTTGTGGCCGGTACGAAATTTGTACGGCCTTGGTCGCATCGACATATCGATAGATACCGTTCTTCTCATCACCAAACATCGTGGTATCGATCAAAGCGATCTTGCTTGCGGGCACCGGCACATTCGCGGCGACCGGTGGTGGCGTTGGCCGCGTCTGCGCGGCGGGTGTGGGCGTTGGCCTGGCAACCTGGGCCAGTGCCGGCCCTGCGGCCACGACAGTCAATCCGATGGTCATTATTACGGAATAGATTATTTTCATAGTTTCTCCTAAAGCTCTTAAGCAAGTCAGATCTCAACGAATGTGAGTCACAGATTTACACAGATATACACAGATTGGAAAGATTTTCTTTGCTCTATCCGTGTAGATCTGTGTTCATCTGTGGCTAATTGCTCCCGATTGCATTTCGCGGTCGTCAGTCGGACTGCCTGAGACTGCCACCGCGCAACAAATCGCTCCGATGACCAAGAAATAATAATTAATGAAGGCCGCTTTGTTGAATGAAAAGAACGACAGAAAAATGAAGGCAACGGCAGCCGCGAATCCCGCCACTGTGCGCGCGCCGCGCCAACGCATAAGCGCAACGGCGG
Source organism: Pyrinomonadaceae bacterium (assembly GCA_035639235.1). Classification (GTDB taxonomy): domain Bacteria; phylum Acidobacteriota; class Blastocatellia; order Pyrinomonadales; family Pyrinomonadaceae; genus UBA11740. The sequence continues at coordinate 5,493 of DASQYL010000210.1, forward strand.
GCGCCATCATAATGAATCCAATCACAGCCGGCGGTTGCCGGCCCGTGTTATAGGTTAACCAGACCAGGTAGCTGAGCGCATCCATCCGAAACGGCAGTAAGAATTGCAGCAATATCACGTCGTGCAAGAATCCGCGCACGTTCCACAACATCCACGGCAGGGTTATCGCCGTGGCTACCAGCAGCGCCTTGCCGATCATAATCGCATAGTCCTTCGCTCGTCCGCGCTCGATCGGCAACAGGAAAACGCCCAGCGCGGCAAAGATTGCGTATTGCTTCGACGCGATTAGCAACCCCAACGCGTACGGAAATAACTTCGGCGCCCGGCAAGCGCAGAAAATCGTGAGCGTGAACAACAACAGCACATAAGGCTCGGTCCAACCCATCTTCAGCACCGTGACCATCGCCGGCGTCGAAAGAAAAAGCGCCGCGGCGAGAAAACTCAAACGGCTCGGTCGTGCGTAAATCATCAGCCCGGCGGACAGAGCCGTCGCCGCCAATCCTGAATAACGATAATCGCCGCCGATCAAATAACCGGGCAGCGCCATGAATAAACTGAGCGGCGGATAAGGAAAGCCAATGTGCACCACGCCGTCGTAAACGTAGCTGGCTGGATACTTGAGTTCGTCGGGATGCACGTACGCAAGCGTCAGTGTGTGCGGATTGATGCCTTTGAGCAATGCCTCGAGCGAATGCATATGGCACCAGTAAACATCGAAGTCAGGATTCGGCAACCCCCTAATCGACCAGACGCCGATCAGCAAATGCGGCACCATTAGCAGCGCCAACATCGCCGGCGCAAACCACCAGCGCTCGAGAATTTCTTGTTTCGCTGTGATGACTGCTGCGGTTGCAACTAAGAAAAGAATAATCGGCCACGCGTGCGCGCCTCGAAACTCAGTAAGTAAAACTGATAAGCGAGGCCCGCGACGAGCACCAACCGGACCATCCACTGCGCGACTGTTTCTAGTTGGATCGTGTTGCGTAGCGCGATCGCTAACACGAACAGCGCGTATGCGAGAGTTAACAATTGCAGCGCGCGTACGTTATAGAAACCGCCACTCAGGTACAAAGCGATACCCAAAACGATCGCCGCCGCCCCGAGGCAGAGCGAGGCGACTTGATGGTCTTTGTTAGCGTGAGTAGTCACTGGACCAGCCGAACTCACCAGCCGCGAAGCGGCGAAATGTAATAGCCCCGAGCGTTAGCTCGGGGATCAGTGACCCTCAAAATTAATGAGCCCGCGAAGCGGGCGACACATCGTTTTCGCATCGCCAATCCAACGAGCTACTCTTCGTGACTGGTTTATCAAATTCCGTTAACGACCCTCATTGCTTCTTCGCCGCCAGGCTAATCACCTTCTTCAGCGTCGGCACATCCACATCCGACAGTCGTTTAATGTGCAAGCAACTTCCTGAGACCTTGTGCTTCCCAAGCTTCGATAGCAGTTCCGCCTTCTTTGGATCGCTCGCGCTGATATACAGCGTCAGACTCGACTTCCGCGGCGAGAAGGCAATCAACGGCCAATCCGCTTCCCTGCCGCCGGCATATTTGATGGTCGTCGTGCCGTAGCCCGCAATGCTTGTGCCCCACATGACGCCCTTCTGTTTCGTCGCGTCTTCCATCAGTTTCGCGATCACTGTGCAATCTTCGCGCGCCTGTTTATCACGTAGCTTGCTGATAAAATCTTTCACGCTTTGTTTGGTTGGTTTCGTCTTCGCTTCCGCCATCGCTTCCCCATCCACTTAATCAAAACTGTACTTAAATAAACCGAATCTTGGGCGCGCCGATACTCCTTCAAAAACATTTTCAGCGGCCGCAAACTCACAGGGCTGGTGGCCAATTTGATGTGGCACGCGCATCTTGCGCGTCATTTCTGCAAACGGACAGGTCCTTCAAAACCAGTACTCCAGGACTCTGGCCATCTCCCAGGCGCAGCGCCTTAGTTGATCGTAGTCGTTGCTGGAACTCCCCTCTACACGCGGTGGCACCGGCGTCCCGTGTTCGTTGATATTGACGATCGAGTTTGGCGCGACCGTGAATTGACGCACCACCTCGCCCGTGCGGGGACTGAGCAAGACATAATCAATGCGATTGATTATTGTGATTATTCTCGTAATGCCGGTGATCGTTTCATCTATTTCCATGTAGAGCACATAACTGTCGGTCTCTTGCTTGGCGCGGGCAACCGCCTCTGTGCGCGTCATCTTGCTCACCCTAACTACCTTCACCGGCGCGCGCTGCAGGTTCCACATGAGCTTGATTTCATCCGCCACGTACTTCACTTCATTGCCGCCGTAGGATTTTCCTTCGTGAGTTATCAACCGCCCGGTGATAATGAAGGCCGCCGGATGGAACTTCGGACCGCTTGGCGTAGGACTTGGCGAAGGTTGGGCTGCCGCCGCTTTCGGTGAAGGCAAGGCTGGCGGTGTTTGCGTGGCCGCAGGCGCGGGCGAGTGATTGATCGGAGACGGCGATGGTGACGGCGATGGCGGAGGATTCTTGATGCGACCCGATTGCGCCACCCCTGCCGAGGCGCTCACAGAAAGAATAATGAGAATGAAAATCAGCGCCTTCATCACTCTTCGTTCACTGCTCACCGCTCACCGCTCATTGCTCACCGCTCACCGCTCACTTAGTTACCACTGGCAGCAGAATGAAACTCTCCTTGCCTGCGCTGTGATAGACGCGCTGCGTCGCCTTCTGAAAATCCTCCGGCTTGGTCCAAAAGATATTCGGCACAAACTTCTGCGGATTGCGATCGTAAAGCGGGAACCAGCTCGATTGAATCTGGATCATGATCCGATGCCCCGGGAGAAACACATGATTCACCGGCGGCAAAGACCATTTATAAAGTAAAGGCTCATTGGGCGTGATTGCTTTCGGATTCTCAAAGCTCTGACGATAGCGCCCGCGAAAAATATCCATCGACACTGCGAGTTGATATCCACCCAGCTTTGGATCGGGCGCAGTTTCATCCGGATAGACATCGATCACTTTCACTACCCAATCGGAATCAGTGCCGCTCGTCGAAGCCCACAAATTCACGATCGGCTGGCCGCTAATCTTCATCGGCTCTTTCAAAACATCGCTCGTGTAAGCAAGTACATCCTGGCGACCTGAAAAATCTCTCTGATCGTCGACCAGCCAGCAGGGCCACTGCTGACACGAATCGTAACCAGCCGTCGGCACCGGCCGGATGCGATTGGTAACAGGCTTCGCCGGATCGGAAATGTATTCGTCATAGGGATGCGGATCGGATGGTGCGGGTCTGTCCGGCGGATCCAAATGGAAGCCAAACGCGAGTTTGCCACCGCCGAAGAGCGTGAGATGCATTGGCTTAACCGTTGCTCCCGCGCCTCCACTCGGCCACGAATCATATCTCCGCCATTCATTCGTCCCCGTCTCAAAGGCCGTCACCGGCGCGACATCCATCTTAGGCTGCTCGTCTTTCAAATAATGATCGAGAAACGGCCGCAGGATCTTCTGCCGAAAATAAAGCGCCGTATCGCTGCCCCACTTGATCGCGCCGAGCGATGAACCATCCGCAATCTCCTGCCCGTGATGCCAGGGCCCAATGACTAGAAAAACCCGGTTGTTATCCGAATCCTTCGGCTCAATCGCTTTGTAGACAGCCATCGCGCCATAGATATCTTCCTGGTCCCAAAGGCTATGGACCAGCATCACCGGAACTTTCAGCGGCTCTTTCGCGAGCAGCTTATCGACCGCCTGCGCTTGCCAGAACGAATCGTACGCCGGATGCTCAAGAATCTTCCGCCAGAATCCCGTCTGCTCCAGTCCACGCTCACGGCCCAGCTCGCCCGCCGAGCCCGCCTGCATGTACATGTCGTAATCATCAAAATTCGTCGTCCACCATTTGTAATCGTTCGAGCGCGAGCCGTCCTGCTCGTAGATGTAAGGCAGGTTCTGCTCGCGAAACGCGCCATTGTGAAACCAATCGTCGCCCATCCACCCATCGACCATCGGATTCATCGGCACCGAAACCTTCAAAGCCGGATGCGGATTCACCAAAGCCATCAAAGGCAGAAACCCATCATAAGAAATCCCGAGAATTCCAACCTTTCCATTACTCTCCTTAACATTCTTCACCAACCAATCAATCGTGTCATAAGTATCAGTCGCATGATCAACCTTCGTCGGATTCAGCGGCCCGCGCAGCGGCCGGTTCATCACATAGTCGCCCTCCGACCCATACTTTCCGCGCACGTCCTGCACCACCCGAATGTACCCGCCTTCAATAATCGGTTCGAGCGCATTGTCATAACCGTTAAGTATCGGCCCAAGATGCGCGCTCGCTGCGTGACCCGTCAGGTCATTCGCGTTATACGGCGTCCGAGTTAAGAGAATCGGCGCGCGCTTCTTCGCGTCGACTTTGTTAGCGTCAATGACGGATTTAGGAACGATGATGACGGTATGCAGCTTCACACCATCGCGCATCGGAATCATCACGTCCCGCCGCTCGTATTCGAAGCCGTAGTTGGTAGGCTTGAATTCCTGTGGGGTTTCACTGGGAAGTGTTTGAGCGCTCGCGAATGAGAACGGCGCAACCAGAATCGAAACTGTGGTTATGACGATGAATGCAATCCGATACACGGCGATCATATTTTGATTCCTCTGGTAGATGAATGAAATCGACTCGCGCATTTATATCCGAATACGACCGATAAATAAATCGCTTTTTGTAATCTATGAAGCAAATCGACAAAGATCTTGTTTTCCTAACGAGGGTTTACGGGCCGCTCGGTGGTCCCGTAGGGACCCAATGTTTATAGAACCCAAGCTACAAAGAGTTTTCCGCACTCCGTAGGAGTGCAATGAACCGCACTCCACTTGATTATTCTGGTGCCAACATTGCGCTCCCACAGAGCGCGGGAAAGGAGTTCCCATGTTTTCTATAAACATTGGGCTGCTTTGGAGCCATCGCCTCCTTTCCTTGTGGCCTAGGCCACACTGTGTAATCCGTGTAATCTGCGGATTCAAATCATGAAAGCTAGTGGCATCAACCGACGCGGCTTCTGCACTCTGTCCGGCGCAACCTTGGCATCGCTCGCGCTCAACACCGCGTGCCGGCGCACCTGGGCAAACCTGCCAAACGATGGCCGATTCAAAGCGCGACCCAAAGGTGGCACGGGCGTCCCGCCCGTGAATCACGCGCAAGATGCGCGTGGCACTCCGTCACCGCTCGGCAGCTCAACTGTTGGAAGACAAACCTATCTCGGTCTTGACCGTCACCGCGACGCGATCCTGCAATTACCGAAAGGCGCGCCGAACGGGCCGTTACCGCTGCTCGTGTTTCTGCACGGCGCAACCCCGAGCGCCGAAGACATGTTTTGGTATCTTGACTCAGCGCCCGACGAAGCAGGCGTTGCGATCCTCGCGCCCAACGCGCGTGACACCACCTGGGACGCCATTACCGACAGCTTCGGCCCTGACGTCGATTTCGTAAATCGCGCCCTGCAACGCGTCTTCGACACCGTCGCAGTGGACATGTCGCGCCTCGCCATCGGCGGCTTCTCAGACGGCGCGACCTATGCCATCGCGCTCGGCCTCGTCAACGGAGACCTCTTCAAGCGCGTCCTCGCTTGTTCCCCCGGCTTCATAATCGACGCCCCGCCCAACGGCAAACCAACCTTCTTCATCTCACACGGCACGCGCGACAACATCGTGCCGATAGACCGCTGCGGTCTCCGCGTCGTCGCGGATTTAGAGATGCGCGGCTACGAAGTGACTTTCCGAGAGTTTGGTTGGAAGCATGAGATACCGAAGGATGTTATAGGTGAAGGTTTACGCTGGGTGGCCGGAAATGGGTAAAGCTGTAGTAGTAGTCAGCTTTCAACAATAGGCTGATAATGAAGCGTTCCGCGAATTATGAGACCCAGTTTTTAAAAGTGACGCTCATCTTCGAGTACTGCTAACCGTTTCTGAGCAGGTATCGAGCGAGTCATTTTCTATTAATTAGTCGTTAACCAGTTCTCCAATATCCGCCAGCGCTCACGAATCGAACTAGCATCGTTAGTTCCTTGTTGTGAAAGGCGGTCGTATTCAAGAAGTTCAAAACTAGCTTTCGTCAAATCATCCTGCGCCACTTCACGATTCGACACTCGTGCTTGATTGAACTTTAATAGTTTTGTCCGTGAAAACAACCGGCCTTTCTTCTTTGCATCAAACCGTCGCAGAACAAACGCATAGATCGGAATAGTGGTTTGCGCCACTAGAAGCAGATCCTTATCTACAAAGACCGGAACAAGAGCACGGAGCAGCTTGAAAACTTCATCCTTCAAAGATTTCACATATCTAGAGTGCCCGTGCTTATGATCAAGAGTAAATTGATCCAAGTAGGGCTTTTTTGTATCAACGACACGGTCGCTACGAAGATGATGACATAAGAACAATAGTCTGACCGCCGCCTCTTTGTGTTGATACCTCTTGTTAGAAAATCTAACCTTCTTAACAAAAAACTGGTGTCGCGCAACATCGTCGATGGCCTTTACCATGTCTCCACCAATTGCGCGTCTTTTCTCGGGGGCGTTAAGGGGAACGGCTTCGTTTAGACGCGAAAACATGTCGTCGATCAACTCAATATCGTCCGTTTCCACTGTCACTATTGGCAGGCTAAAAGAATCAAAGCGACTCTTGATCTTCGGATACTGCTGGGCTAACTCACTATAATTCATTCCAGCCGCCTGAATTGTAGGATCCTCCAAGTATTCAAAATCATCACCTAGCTCAAAGCCGTCCTCAATGAATTTGACAATTGTTTCTAATCGCTGTCGGCCGTCGACAATCGCATACCGCTTTCCAGTTTTTCTCATTTCCGCTCGGTCATACCGGTGAAAATAGAGCTTGGGGATATCGTATCGATTGATAATCGAGTCAATAAGGAGCTGTTTTTTTTCAAGCGACCATATATCTCCGTTTCGTTGATAGGTGGGGTCTTTTACGATCTCATCCCACTCGGAATAAATGCTCTGAATTGTGCTGTGCTCTAACGGATGGGTTTCTATGTAGCTCATTTCAATTCTTCCCTCAGATTATCCCCAATACTCGTTAATTCAGGAAAAACTTGGAAACGAGTCACGCCAAGAATGCGCAGCTCTTGTCTTAACGATTCCTTGGAACCAGCCGGTATAAGGAGCTTTACGCAATGTTTGCCGTCTTCGATTTCCTCCATCGGCGTTTTCTTGAGGTGACTAATGGTGAAGACTCCTAGCTGTGCCTGAATTCGCGGGTTGTTCCGAGTGGCTATGGCAGCGATAGGCAAGATACCATTGTCTTTTTCCTTGCTGTACTGATCCACTGAGTAGTTTTGGAGCCAGTCATCCTCAAATGATGGTATGTAAACCTGAGCCTTGGTGGAATAGGCGTTCAGCTCAAGCGGGAAGAGTAGCCACAGCGCCCCATCCTTTTTCAGATTTTTGGGATCCGGATCTTCAACCACAAAATAGAGGGCTACCAGAGGACTTTCAGACCAGTCCAGCAGCCTCGTCGGAACGCCATAATGTTGCATCAGGAACATCCAACCAAAATCGTATGGGCTTGTTGGCGCCCTTGTTAACAGGAGGTTCGCATTCTGACGGAACTTATTAAGTAACTCCGTTTCCCTCACCGGCGACTTCAATCGATCATAATGTGGTTGCAACGTCCATGAGGCGTCTGCGTGCCCACGACACCATGCTGGTCCGCGCTTTGGGTCAATCACTTTCTTTAGGTGTTTGACCATGTCGGCTATGGATTTGATTTGCTTTTCAGCCATTGCGTTATAAACCTCGCATATTACACCGCATTACTTTTATTTCAATGAAATACGATTACTCCCCAAACAAAGATTTAGATCTTCGCTCTACTCAGTAAAAGGGATTAGTTGTTTATCCCTGATGATGCGGTAAGCACTATTGAAGAACTCCTCTGCTCTCGCTCTTAAGAACTTACGATATTTGTCGTCGGACCCAACCAGGTTCTTGTCGCCTCTGGTAACAACGCAGATGCCGACGGTCACTTGGGGTTCTAGCGGAGTCGTATTGTTAAAGGAACTGCAGATCAATTGGTTGGGTGGTTGCGCATTTTCCTCCATAT
>DASQYL010000211.1:0-6615 GCA_035639235.1 Pyrinomonadaceae bacterium
CTCAAAGCTCATTACCTTTTGCTCACTGACACGATGTATCCCATTCTTTTTCGCGTTTGGAATTTTCCGGTTAATACCTACGGCGTTTTTCTGGCGCTCGCTTTTCTGGGTGCGATCTTTGTGACGGTGAAACTTGCCGAGCGCGACGGACTGCCGAAACAGAGAGTTTATGATCTCTGTTTGTGGCTGCTGCTTTCTTCGCTGGTCGGGTCCAAGCTGCTGATGTTTTTTACCGAACCGGAGTATCGGCTGAATCCGCGTTTGTTGTTCTCCTTGGATTTTTTGCGATCCGGTGGAGTCTTTTACGGCGGACTAATCGGCGCGCTCATCGCCGCATATGTGCTGATGCGCCGCTGGAAACTGCCGTGGTGGAAAACGGCGGACGCGTGCGCGCCGGGAATCGCGCTGGGAAATTTCTTCGGCCGGCAAGGTTGTTTCGCGGCCGGCTGTTGTTGGGGGAAACCCACGAATCTGCCGTGGGGCGTCAAGTTCACCGAACTGGGCCATGAAGTGACTGACGTGCCAATTAACGCGCACCTGCATCCTACACAGTTGTACGAATCGTTCACCATGCTGTTGGTTTTCTTTTTTCTGCTTTGGCTTCACAAGAAAAAGAAATTTAATGGCCAGGTGATTCTCGCGTACGCCGTGATTTACGCAACTGTACGTTTCTTAATAGAATTCGTGCGCGACGATCCGCGGGGAGATATTTTCGGACTGACGACGCTCACCGGTCTTTCGACTTCACAGATGATCGGGCTGGTGGTCGGCATTGGCGCGTTGGTTATGCTGATTGTTCGTTGGCGAAGAGCAAACGGCGCGATAGTGACAGTCAAGAAAACCGCCGCCAATCCCGTGTAGGTGCAATAATCGATTCGTTCCCATCCCGTCGCCGCTGGCTTACCACACAACTCAGTTGCTAAGATGTCTGGCTTTTTGTCAACCATCTTCGCCTACACATGAACCTGCGCGTTCTTTATCACGGCCATTGTTTTGACGGGGTCGCTTCGGCGGCGACCTTCACTCGTTTTTATCTCGAACAAATCAACCCCGACACCGAAATTGGATATGCGGGATTACTCCATCGTCCGAACAATCTGCTATTCGACCAAGACATGTTCGACGGCGATGAAAATGCCATCGTCGATTTTAAATATTCATCGTCAGACAAACTGACGTGGTGGTTCGATCATCATCAGTCGGCGTTTTTGACGCCGGAAGACGAAGCGCACTTTCGCGCCGACACTTCAGGGAAGAAGTTTCTCGATCCCAAGCGAAAGTCCTGCACTGAATTCATCGCGGACATTGCGCAAACAAAGTTTGGCTTCGATGCTGAACCGTTGCGCGAGTTGATTGACTGGGCGCATGTGATAGACGGCGCGCTCTATGAATCGCCGGCCCAGTGCGTTGAATTGAAAGAGCCGGCGCTGCAACTGATGCAGGTGATCGAAGGGACACCTGACGAATCTTTCATCGAACAGATCATTCGCGATCTGACGCACAAGTCGCTCGATCAAGTGGCCACGAGCGCCGAGGTGCAAGAACGCTTTCACCCGATCCTGAAGTTGCATCGCGAGACACTCGAGGCGATCAGGCATAAAGCAGCTTGTCACGACGACGTGGTCCAATTCGATTTGGTTGACGAGGGCTACGAAGGATTCAATAAGTTCATTCCGTATTACCTGTTTCCCAAAGCAACGTATACAGTCGCGCTGACGCGCGCGCCGCAACGCACCAAGATCTCCGTCGGCTCAAACCCCTGGGCGCCGCACCCGCGCCGTCATAACATCGCCACGATTTGCGAACGCTACGGCGGCGGCGGCCACCCGGTGGTGGGGGCGATTTCATTTGCGCCCGACGAAGTCGAAAGAGGGCGCGAGGTGATGCGCGAAATTGTCGCAGAGCTATCCCAGTAATTGGGAACACCTGCCGCTTTGCGGCGTCTAAACTCACAACTTTCCAACTCGGCGGATTCCTGATGAAGTCGATCGCGATCTTCTTGTTATGTGCTGGTGTCTTACTCGACGGTTGTACCTCGACCACAATCGCGCCTTCACCGAAAACTCAAGCGCAGACATCATCGCAACCCCAGAGTGCCCGAGCGGAAAAGAATTCGTTGACCGTTATCCATGCGTTTGTCGCTTTGTGTGACAACGTGCATCAAGGGATTGTTCCGGTTTCGGCAACGCTCGGCAATGGCGACGACGCGCAGCGAAATCTTTATTGGGGGGCGGCCTTCGGCGTCAAAACATTCTTCACGAAAAGCAAGGACTGGCAGGTCGTCGAATGCGCGCCGGGTCCGGACGATGGGCTCTACGTCGTCGAGCGATGCATATTCAAACGTCGCGACGCGCCGGCGTTCCTCGTCGCCGATGCCTATCGCGGTAGCGAGATAAAGCGGGCGACCCAAAGCTTCTTGCAAGCGGCGGCAGGATACCCAGGCGAAGTGATATCAGTTTCAGTCGGCGGCGAGCCATATTCATTCCATAGTAAGGGCAGCGCCAACTTGGTGGCATATACAGGCCACGATGGTTTGATGGATTTTCAATTGACTGCGCCTCCGAAGAAACAAGATAACGACGAGCGCGCGGCGATCATCCTGGCGTGCGCCAGCAAGAGCTACTTCACCGACCCGCTTCGCAAAACCGGAGCGAAGCCTTTGCTTTGGACGACGAACCTCATGGCGCCCGAAGCCTATATTCTCGCCGCCGCGCTCGACGGTTGGTTAAAGCATGAAACGGACGAACAGATCAGAGTGCGGGCGGCGAAAGCTTACAATCAATATCAAAATTGTGGGCAGCGCAGCGCGAATAACCTTTTCGCGACGGGTTGGTAAGGTGTCGGCTCAATCGTAGGCCTGGCGACCAAGTTCGGGGATATTCAGCCGGCGGCAGATTTTTCTGGCGAGCAAGTCTGAGATTTCAGTGTGACGTGGCACAGGCTTCAACGGCTCCGGTTGAAGGATTGGTCCACAGTGAGTGTGACGCGCCTTCGCGTTTCAAATAACAACCGTGGCGCCGCAAGTGTCTAAGCAGCGACTCACGTTTCATGCTGCGACCACTACGGTTTCTCTTTCAACATCAGGTGGTAAGCCGCGGAGAGAATCTTCCCGGCGGTCTTCCAGGATCAAAGCGATAGCGTCCGCCAAACTCTCCCGTGCCTCATCACGCGTGCGACCTTGACCGTTCGCTCCAGGGATTTCCGGACAATAAGCGATCACCCATTCGCCGTCCTGTTCGAAGGTTGCGGTAAATTCATTGTGCATAACGATAGTGTCCGCCATTTTGAGTCATCAGGCAAGAGTGATGTGAAACTGCGTTTCAGTTGTTGCTGATGTATCATACGCACTCATCATGTCATCATCGCAAACGAACATCGAATCGGTCCTGCAAGAGCAGAGAGTTTTCTCGCCGCCGACTGAATTCGCCGCCAAAGCGCACATAAAATCGATGGCTGAGTTGGAAGCTCTGCGTGCTGAAGCCTCGGCCGATCCGGAAGCGTTTTGGGCGCGATTTGCCGAGAGCGAGTTGCATTGGTTCAAGCAGTGGACGGACGTTTTGAAATGGGAACCGCCACATGCCGAATGGTTTGTCGGCGGGGAAATCAATCTGTCTTACAACTGTCTCGATCGACATTTGTCGACGTGGCGGCGCAACAAGGCGGCGCTGGTTTGGGAAGGCGAGCCGGGCGACACGCGCACTCTGACTTATCAGCAACTGCACACGGAAGTCTGTCGCTTCGCGAATGTGTTGAAGAAGATCGGCGTGCAGAAGGGCGATCGCGTGGCGCTTTACATGCCGTTGATTCCCGAGTTGGCGATCTCGATGCTCGCGTGCGCGCGAATCGGCGCCACCCACTCGGTCGTCTTTGGAGGATTTTCGAGCAGCGCACTGATCGATCGGATCAACGACGCGCAATGCAAGGCCGTGGTTACCGCTGACTGCGGCTGGCGTCGCGGCAACGAGGTCAAACTAAAAGCTGCGGTCGATGAGGCGTTGACAGAAACGCCGTCCGTCGAATCATGCATCGTCGTCAGACGCACCGGCAGCGCGATTCACATGGAATCGGGCCGCGATCATTGGTGGCACGAACTCATCGCGACGGCGAATGCTGATTGTCCGGCGGAGAAGCTCGACAGCGAACATCCTCTGTTCATTCTTTACACTTCGGGCACTACCGGAAAGCCGAAAGGCATTCTGCACACGACTGGCGGATATTTGCTGCAAGCTCATCTCACTACGAAATGGATTTTCGACCTTAAGGATGAAGACATTTATTGGTGTACGGCCGATATCGGTTGGGTCACCGGACACAGCTACGTTGTCTACGGCCCACTGTCGAATGGCGCGACGTCTTTGATGTATGAAGGCGCGCCGAACTGGCCCGAGCCGGATCGCTTCTGGGACATCATCGAGCGTCATCGCGTGAATATTCTCTACACTGCGCCGACGGCGATTCGCGCGTTCATCAAGTGGGGCGAGCAGTGGGCGCTGAAGCACGATCTATCTTCGTTGCGTCTGCTCGGGACCGTCGGCGAGCCAATCAATCCGGAAGCATGGATGTGGTATCACCGCGTCATCGGAAAAGAGCGCTGCCCCATCGTCGACACCTGGTGGCAGACAGAAACCGGCGCGATCATGATCACTCCTTTGCCCGGCGCGACGCCGACGAAGCCTGGTTCTGGAACAAAACCTTTTCCCGGTATCGAGGCTGACGTGATGACGCGCGACGGTAAATCGGTTGACGCAAACCTCGGGGGCTATCTCGTCATCACGCGGCCGTGGCCGTCGATGTTGCGGACGATTTACGGCGACGATCAGCGTTATCAACAACAGTACTGGTCGCAAATTCCCGGCGTCTATTTCGCCGGTGACGGCGCACGTAAGGATCAGGATGGCTATTTTTGGATCATGGGCCGGATCGACGATGTCATTAACGTCGCTGGACATCGACTTGGAACTGCCGAGATCGAAAGCGCCCTCGTCTCGCACGAAGCTGTCGCCGAGTCGGCGGTGGTCGCGAAACCCGACGAGTTAAAAGGCTCTGCGATCGTTGCATTCGTTACGCTCGAAGGCGGGCGCTCACCTTCAGATGAATTGAAGGAGCGACTGCGCCAACACGTCACGAAAGAGATCGGCGCGTTGGCGCGCCCCGACGACATTCGCTTTGCCGATGCGCTGCCGAAGACGCGCTCAGGAAAGATCATGCGACGCTTGTTGCGCGAGATCGCCACCAGCGGATCCGTCGCGGGCGATGTAACGACGCTGGAAGATTTTTCAGTGCTGGAGAAGTTGCGAGGCGAAGAGGAGTAAGGGAGGCACGATGCAAAATGATTTCCCAGCGGACTCCCCGACGCTTGGTGATAACGTTAGAATCTGCGCGGCACCAGAGACTGAAGCCAAGGGTCTCGACGGGCTCGCAGGTCAGGTTTATGGTCAAACGACTCCGTCGGTGACTGGAGTTGAAGTCATCGGCGAACTCACTTCCGATTACGCCATCAACGTTTTCTTCGCGGACCGCAATGAGTCGTTCTGGTTTGCCGCGAAACTCATCGAATTCATAGATCATGGTGCGGGAACTGAAGTTACTCTCAAGGGCGTGGACAAGAAATGGATTCGCACCGCAACCGGTGAATGGCTTGAAGAATCAACCGCGACCGAGTAGAGCAAGCCATGGTGGCGTTTTTGGAGTTGAGACCGGCAATCCATTGATCACCGAACGCAAGCTAACAGCTTGCGCTACACAAATCCTCTGCATTTTCATCCTTTTACCTGTATCATACCCGACGGCTGCCTCAGCCGAGTTCTACAAGGAGTCAATGATGCCCCAAAGTACTTATACTGAAACTCGCTCGGGTCCGCGTTATATTCATGCATTTCCGGTCCGCGCTGAGTGGGACACGAACGACGGTGTGCACATCGTGGCCGAAGGTGAAACTGAAAACGTCGGTCCTGAAGGCACGTTGATACACTTGCAGGACAAGCTGCCTCCGGTTGGGGGCCGCGTGAATCTGCGGGTGCTCGACGATAAAGGCGAGAAGTTGAGCGTCATCGCCGAAGTTCTCCGGATTGAAAGAAATCCGGTACGTCCGCAGGCGGCACTACAACTTTTGGGTGAGACCGATGAGTGGCGCGGCCTCGTTTGGGAAGAAGCGGGCGTGCGCATGTCCGAAGCCGACGAGACGTATGACGAAGACGAGTTTTGATTGATCCGGCCGACCTCACGTTTTCGTAATCGATGACGCCTCAATCTGATCACCAGGCAAGAGAAGCCACCGTCGCCGCGTGGGTACAGACGCGAGTCGTCCTCCGCATTATTCTTATCCTGCTGGCCGTCGCGGCGCTGCTCTGGGTCATTTACAAACTAACGACCGTTCTCCTGCTGCTGGTTCTCTCGATCTTCTTTGCCTATCTGGTAGCGCCGCTGGTCGATCTGGTTGAGAAGCCCGTTCATCTCGGCGGGCGAAGATTCATAATTCCTCGCGGGTTGGCGATCGGAGTTGTTTACCTTTTTATATTCACAGTTGTCGGTGCGGGAATTTATTTTCTGACACCACAGTTCGCGGCCCAATTCCCTGAATTCAAGCAACAGGCGACCGCTTATTACAAGAAGATT
>DASQYL010000212.1:0-11877 GCA_035639235.1 Pyrinomonadaceae bacterium
TTGTCGCTGACGTCAACCTTCTTCTGAACAGCGTTGCGGGTGTCATTAGCTTTCGCAGCATCGCCGATAGTCATCACCACGCGGTAATTGCCGTTCGTGGTTTCGGCGTGCGCCTCTTTCACGTCGATGCCTCCATCCTTCGCCGCATTCTGTGCCGCCACCGCGTTATCTTCGGTCAGACGCTGGAGATATTCGTCGACCTTTACGCGCATCACCAGATGCGATCCACCTTTGAGATCCAATCCCAGATGAATGTTATTTGCGAGATTCGCCTTGACGCCTGACCATTTGAAATCCTGCGCGTGCGGACGCCGGCCGTGCGGTCCGATAACGATGTAAATCCCAATCACGGCCACGATAGCGATGATGATCGCGCGCTGGAGTAAATTTCGCTTCTTCATAACACCTGTCGTTAAGTCCGTTTAGACGCCGCACTTGTGCGAACGCGTTCGCGGCACAAGTGCCGCGTCTAAACGAACCACTTACTTCTTCTCTTCTGAATCGACACCCGCCACCGCCGTGCGCGCAATTTCCAAAATCGTTTTGTCAGCGCTGCGGATCAAAAAACTCGTGTCGCGCACCGCCGTGATCACGCCGACAATTCCGCCAGTCGTGATAACCCGGTCGCCGGCTTTCAATTGGGCGATGGTCGCTTGCAGCTCTCGTTGTTTTCTTTGCTGTGGCCGGATGAGCAGGAGGTAGAACACACCAAAGACTAGAATCATCGGAAGCAAGAATCCGAATCCACCCACGCCTGCCTGAAACAAAAATAAGTGCACAGTCAATTAATTTTATAGCTTGAGTTCACGCGTTAGTTCCGGCACACGCGGCCGTGTGCTTTACTCCAATCCACAATGCAGTTGCTCAGTGAACTCTCGCCGAAATTTTGCGAATTGGCCAGAACGAATAGCTTGCCTGACACGTTTCATGGTGTCAAGGAAGAACGCCAGATTGTGGTGGGTCAACAGGATACTCGCGAGCATCTCGCCCGATTGATGTAGATGGCGGATGAAAGCCCGCGTGTGGCGCCGGCAAACTGAACAACTACAAGACTCATCCAGCGGCTTTTGATCCAGAACATAGCGCGCGTTCTTGATATTTAACCTGCCGCGCGAAGTGAATGCCTGGCCGTTGCGCCCGTTGCGCGTCGGCAGCACGCAATCAAACATATCGACGCCCCGAGCAACTGCTTCAATCAAGTCTTCAGGAGTGCCAACACCCATCAGGTAGCGCGGCTTGTCGGCCGGCATGCGCGGTGCGATGGCTTCGATCACATCCGTCATCACCTGTTTCTCTTCACCGACACTGAGCCCGCCGATCGCATAGCCATCAAAGCCAATCTCGACGGTTCGATCGAGACTCTCACGACGAAGATCGAGATGTCCGGCGCCTTGAACAATTCCGAAAAGTGCTTGCCGACTCCCCTCTCCCACTGGGAGAGGGGCCAGGGGTGAGGGTTTGTCGCGCAGTAGACCCTCACCCCAACCCTCCCCCAGTGGGGGAGGGAGCAATTCGCCCTGCAATCGATCAAAAGCATCTTTCGATCGCTTCGCCCAACGCAAAGTCAACTCGATGCTGCGGCGCGCCTGTTCACGCGTCGCTTCACCCGGCGCGCACTCGTCGAAGGCCATCGCAATCTCAGCGCCTAAAACGGCCTGCACTTTCATCGAAACTTCCGGAGAAAAAAAACAGAGCGAGCCATCGACATGCGAGCGGAACTCAGTTCCTTCCTCTGTGATCTTGCGCAGGGCGCCCAGACTCCAAACTTGAAAACCTCCGGAGTCCGTCAGCATCGCGCGGTCCCATCCGATGAACTTGTGCAACCCGCCGCAAGCTTTGATCGTTTCGATTCCCGGCCGCAGCCAAAGATGATACGTATTGCCGAGAATGATGCGCGCGTCGAGTTCCGGCGATTCGAGTTCTTCAAAACGAATTCCCTTCACCGTGCCTGCGGTTCCTACAGGCATGAACACAGGAGTTTCGATCACTCCGCGACGCGTGGTTATCGTCGCTGAACGGGCCTCGCCTTCACGAGCTACGAGGTCGAAGTTGAGACTGGAGACTGGAGGCTTGAGGCTAGACATTTCTCCGTTTTGTGATGGACTTCGCGAGTCCACGCAACATTTTGCCGATCGTCTCCAACTCGCCGAGCAACTCGTTGCTTGCTCTCACGGTTACATACCCCAAGTCCGCGCTCAGAAGAATTTGAGTTTCGAGTTCGGCTACGGAGCCCATGGCAATTGAAATGAACCGGGCAAATTCGCCGGCACCAAAACGCGCGTGGCCTTCAGCGAGGGTGGACGGGACGGAAACAGAGGCCCGTCTTAACTGGTTCGTCAAACCAAATCGTTCATCAGAAGGAAAGCTCTGCGTAGTTTGATAAACGCGCTTCGCAAACTTCATCGCCTTCTGCCATACCTCCAAATCACGATAACTCTTAAATGATGTACTCATAATGGTGATCTCCAAGTGGTGAGTTCATTATTCAAGTTTCAAGTCTCCAGCCTCTAGCCTCTCTTCCTTGACTTATGCCGCTCTACAATCCTGATCGGCGTGGCGAAAAAATCAAACTGCTCGCGCAAACGATTTTCAAGATGTCGCAAGAAAGAAAAATGTAAACCAGCTTTGCCGCCGGAAGTGAACACGACAAACGTCGGCGGCCGCACACCCGTCTGCGTGATGTATTGCACGTGCAGACGCGATCCCTTGTGCGGCTTTGCCGGCGTGATGCCGCTTCGTTGTTTCACCTCGCGTTCAAAAAATTCATTGAGACGCGACGTCGCAATGCGCGTGCGTCGCGCGCTGTTAGCGCGCATCGCCAACGGCAGCAGTTTCTGCGTTCGTTGGCCCGTTAACGCCGAGATCGTAAGCACTTCGCCCCAGTTGAGAAATTTCATTTGCTCGCGCAAACGACGCTCGAATGCCGCTGCCGTTCCAGTCTCTTTGTTTTCAATCGTGTCCCATTTATTGATTGCCAGGATGATCGAGCAACCTGATTCGACGGCATAACCGGCAATGGCGGCATCGAGCGCGGCGACCCCCTGCTCGGCATCGAGCACGACGATAGCGACATCCGCTCGTTCCAAAGCTTTTCGCGCCATCACGACGGAAAGCTTCTCAGCCATCGCGTTGGTCTTACCTTTCCGGCGAATGCCGGCCGTGTCGATGATTCGAAAAGTTTGCGTCGAAGTTTCGAGCAGCGTGTCGACCGAATCGCGGGTCGTGCCGGCAACCGGCGAGACAATCGCGCGCTCTTCGCCGAGCAGTCGATTCAGCAAAGATGACTTGCCAACGTTCGGCCGGCCGACGATCGCGAGATGGAGCGGAGGCATCCCTACCTGCCGTTCACCGGCATCCTTGCCGGTGACTCGATCACTCTTGATTCCGCGGACCAGTGCATCCAGCATTTCGCCGATTCCATTCCCATGTTCGGCCGAGATTGGAAACACGTCGTCAAATCCAAACACGTGAAATTCTCCCGCATCGCTGTCCCAAGGCGCCGCGTCAGCTTTGTTCGCCGCAACGATTACGCGCTTGCCGGTCGCGCGCAGAAGATGCGCCAACTCTTCATCGAGCGGCGTCACGCCCTTGCGCGCATCGACGACCCAAATCAAACCTACGGCTTCGTCGATCGCCAACGATGCTTGCTTCAAAATGTTCGCAGGAATGACAGCTTCGTCGTCAGGCACAATGCCGCCAGTATCTACGAGCGCAAACCCCACGTCGTTCCAATCCGCTTCTCCGTAAATCCGATCGCGCGTAATGCCCGGCTCGTCGCCGACGATCGATCGCCGCTCGCCAATCAGCCGATTGAAAAGTGTCGATTTCCCGACGTTGGGACGGCCCACGATCGCGACGAGAGGTAATCCTTTCTTTTCTGGCCGATTCATTATCTAGGTAGTGAGAACCCACTATCTCCGAGTTGGCGATGATAACGCATCAGCGAAGCTATTCGGAGTATGTACTGCCGAGGCGTTTTGCGTAGTGATTGATTTGCTCTTTACAAGGGTCGAAAAAGTTCCTAGATTCTTTCTTGCTCCTATGAAACTCTTACTCAAAATAGTTTTGTCAATCGCTGGTGGTATTTTATTGCTGACAACGAACGTCGCTGCTCAAAGTAGATTTAACGGCAAAATTGCTTTCAATGAAGTGCAACCCTTTGGAGATTCGCAAATCTTCATTGCTAACACAGACGGCAGTGGAATTATCCAGCTTCCAAGCCCCACATCCTGTCTAAAGAATGAAAAACCCAAATGGTCCCCTGATGGCACAAGATTTGTTTTCTCGAGCAACTGCGACGGAAATGGAATGCAGATCTATTCCGAGAATCCTGATGGTACCAACCGCCTCCGGCTAACAAACAATCCTCCCGCTACGGACGATAGCCCTGTCTGGTCACCTGACGGACGAACAATCGCATTTGTGAGTAGCCGTGACTTCGGCCAATTTCATATTTATTTGATGAACGCTGACGGAACCAACCAACACAGATTAACCAATAGCATTGGTATCGGAGAAAGCGATCCGGCATGGTCGCCGGACGGGTCGAAGCTTGCTTTCGCACGGCCGCCGACGGCGAGTTCTTCGGACGTTGATATTTTCATAATCAACGTGGACGGGACCAATCTGGTGGACATCACAAACAATCCTAACTCCGATCGTCAACCCGTTTGGTCACCCGATGGAACCAAGATTGTCTTTACTAGCCTTAGAAATCAATCGAATAATATTTACGTGATGAATGCGAATGGCTCGACCCAAACGAAGCTCGATTCATTGGCGGGCGATTCGTCTCCATCATGGTCGCCCGATGGCGGCAAGATAATTTTTAGCAGTCTGCAAAATGGCAATAACGATGATATCTACATTATGAATCCGGACGGCAGTAACCTAACGAAACTAATTGGCACCAGTTTGCACGATTCATTTTCATCATGGCAGCCAATGCTGGCTCCCACATTCGCTCCCACCTTGATTGCGGCTAACGGTTCGAGCCGCGCTATCGCGCTTGATTCCGTCACGTTTCGTCGTGATCCTTTTACCGTCAGTAACAATTATAACTTTGGTTCAGACCAGCGAACCCGGATTATGCTTTTCGCTGTCTACGCTGATCTCCTGCCCGGAGAAGACCGCACAGTGGTGACAGCCCAAGCCGAGAACGCGCAACATCAGATAACACCCTTGACCGTGGAATACGTCGGCAAGCATCCGATTTGGGCCTGGCTAACACAAGTCAATGTGAAATTGCCGGACGAACTCGCCGGAGCCGGAGATGTACTCGTCAGTATCACACTTCACGGCACGAACAGTAATAAAGTCCAAGTAACGATTCAATAGAATTCCTTCAGACCCCGCTTGCTCTTTCGAATTTAAATCTTGAAGAGTTGAATCGACCTAACCTCGAATTGAAGCACGTCACGCGCCAAATTCAAAATCTGTTGTGCGCTGTTTGTTTCATTAAGATTAGAACCTCCGCACTGGATCAGTTAAGATGCTCGCGCTAACGCACCCATTTTCCGAAAGGCAAACTATGATTGAAGAACGCAAGAACACGACCTTTGAGATTCGCGTGTCTGAAGGAAAGGCCGGCACCGATCCTGAGTCTCCGGATTGGGAAGTAGCCGAACTCGAAAACGGCCGCGTCGTCGACAACTCCGACATTTACGACAATCTGACCTATGCCGAGGCGCAACAGATCGCCGGCATGTGGACCAAGAAAAAAGAAGAAGCCGAGGCCGAAGGCGCTGTTTCGTAATAACTTTTGGCATGACTTTGCGTCTTCGCTCCGTTGCGTGAGGCCTATCCTCGATTATGTTTCACGCAAAGACGCCAAGACGCAATCGATCGCTGTCTTTTCCCCATGATTGAAAAACCTACGCCGCTTACTAAAGCTTCAGTCGATCCAAATCCTTTTCGTCAATTCGAAAACTGGTCAAAAGCAGCCCGCGCCGCTGGAGTATCTGAGCAAGATACGATCTCGATGACTCTAGCGACTGCTAATCGCGATGGTCGTCCTTGCGCCCGCATCGTGCTGTTGAAAAGCTTTGACGAACAAGGTTTCGTTTTTTACACGAACTATCACAGCCGCAAAGGCGACGAACTGGCGGAGAACTCGCAGGCCTGCCTGCTTTTTTATTGGCCGCAGCTCTGGCGGCAAGTACGAATCGAAGGAATGGCGAAGAAGGTTTCAGAAGCAGAATCAGATCAGTATTTTCATTCGCGGCCGCTCGGCAGCCAGACCGGAGCGTGGGCATCCGAACAAAGCACGGTCATCGCTAACCGCGCTGCGCTCGAAAAACGTTTCGCGGAATTTGATTTCAAGTTCGGCAATAGTGTGCCGCGTCCACCACACTGGGGCGGTTATCGTGTGAAGCCGAGTGTGATCGAATTCTGGCAAGGCCAGGAAAATCGCTTGCACGATCGCCTGAGATATACGCGGCAAGACGACGGCGCGTGGTTGATTGAAAGACTCGCGCCATGATTTCGTCCGCGCAGCGGACGTGTGAAAATAGCCCAGCGTTCAGCGCTGGGTATGCGTCGACAAAATGTCTAGAGCCCGTGAAGCGGGCGACAGAGTTCTAGTCTCACGCATCATCTTGCGTCGCCATTATCGATCGTCTGTCGTCCGCTTCGCGGACTTGCGCAATACTTTTTGGCTGTTTCCCCAGCGCTGAAGCGCTGGGCTATTGTCATTTGTCCGCTACGCGGACTTAGGAATTGCGAGGCACGCCGAGGGCGTGCCACACCTCACAACTGCGGATTTTCTGCCACGAAATTCACCAGCGCATCGACATAATCCGGAAAAGCCGGACAATGCACGCCGTGCGGATCCAACAACTCACGGGCACGCGTCGTGTCGTAGGTTTGCTCGAGAAAAAAGTAAGGCACGGCTGAATGAGGCAAGCCGGTAATGCGGGGCGAGAACGGCAACATCAACACCGGATAGACAATCCGCGCCGGCACAGTCGCGAGTGAATCGCGGCCACGAATCGATTTAGAAATCTCGTCGAACAACTGCTGCGTGGTCAACGGTGCTGGATCGGCCAATTGCACCGTCGCGCCAATCGCTCGATCGTCTTTGGCCAGAGTCGCCATCGATTCGATCACAAAATCGACCGGCACGAGGTTGAGTCGCACGTCGGGATTACCGATGTTCAGCAGCGTCAGGCCCACCGGCCACTTGCGCAGATAGTGAATCAAGTAATAGATGCCGTCGTACTTAACGGTCTCGCCCGTCTTCGAATCGCCGCAAACGACCGCCGGCCGATGAATCGTAATCGGCAAGTTTGATTTCAAATTCTCGACTGATAATTCGGCGAGATATTTCGTCTGTTCGTAGTGATTGCGAAAACCGGCTTCGTGATGTAACTCGTTCTCTTTGATAACTCCTTGTCGCTTCCCGGCAACATAGCAGGTCGAGACGTAGTGATAGCGCCGCAGATTTCGCACCGACTTCGCGAACTGATTTATGTTCAGCGTGCCTTCGACGTTGACGATCGCGGCGACGTCCTGGGCCACCGCCAGATCGTAAATCGCGGCGAGATGAAAGATCGTCGAAGTCTCAGTGTGTGCTTTCTCCAACCGGGCCGGAGTCAATCCCAAATCCGGTTTGGTGATGTCGCCATTGACGATTTCAAAATCCTCCACAGATTTGCCCGTCGCGTGGGCGATGGCAAGCGCTGTCTCGCACGCCGTCGCCTCGAACGCCGCTTGCGTCAAGAGAATGAAGCGTGCACCTTCAGCCGCTAATCGTTTTACCAGTCGCGTCGCCAGAAAACCCGGGAAGCCGGTCACAAAAATTGTTTCGTCGAAAGCCATAATCGCTGAGTGATGATGTATATCGCGCCGGGGCCGTCTTCAGTATAATCCGAAAGATTTTTTTACGCGCTTTGATGCCAACAACAAAGGACGAAATGACAATATGATGCGAGGTTCATCGATAAGGAAGGTTTTTGTCGCCGCGGTCGCAGTCTTTGTGATGTGCACAACCCAAACAGTTCGACCTGTCGGAGCCCAACAGGGCGTCGATCGCGATCTGCTAAATGAGATCATGAAGATCAAGGCGATTGATAATCACGCGCATCCGGTAAAATTCGTGGCCGAGGGCGAGCCTGCCGACACCGAATTCGATGCGCTGCCGCTTGATGCGATCACTGCCTTCCCTCTGCCGGTGCGATTGAGTCCAACGAATCCCGAATTTATTCGCGCGTGGCACGACCTCTACGGCTACAAGCACAACGACATGAGCGATGCGCATGTGCGCGAGTTGATGAATGCCAAACAAGCCGTCTTAAAACAGAAAGGCGATGCCACGCCGGCCTGGATTCTCGATCAACTTAACATCGAGACGATGTTTGCCAATCGCGTCGCCATGGGCCGGGGTCTGACGCCGCCACGATTTCGCTGGGTCGCTTTCGATGATGCGCTGATCTTTCCGCTGAGTAACGAAGCTCAGAAACGCTTCAACGAGGATTACAAAGGTTTCTATCCCGGCGAAGAGAAACTGCTGAAACGTTATCTGTCTGATTTGAATATTCGTGCTCTGCCGCCGACGCTCGTCTCGTACATGAAACAAGTCGTCACGCCCACGCTCGAACGCCAGAAACGAAACGGCGCGGTGGCGATTAAGTACGAAGCTGCATACCTGCGTAAACTCGACTTTGATAATCCCGACCAAGCGAAAGCACGGCTGACTTATGCGCGCTACATCCGTGGCGGCGAGCCGCCATCCAATGATTACAAAGCTCTGCAGGATTATCTGTTCTTTTACATTGCGCGCGAATGCGGGCGGCTCGGTCTGGCCGTCCACATTCACTGCATCGAAGGCGCCGGCGGTTTCTATCGACAGAGCGGCAGTAATCCTCTGTTACTTGAAACTGCTTTCAACGACCTCGGTTTGCGGAAGACAAACTTCGTCGTAATTCACGGCGGCTATCCGTTTACGAAAGAAATGGGATCGCTTTTGAGCAAGCCAAACGTCTACGCAGATTTTTCGGCGCAGACATTCTTCACTTTTCCGCGCGAACTGAGCGAGATACTGCGCAACTGGATGGAGTTTTATCCCGATAAAGTTCTATTCGGCACCGACGCGTTCTCATTCGGCCCGGAAGTCGATTGGGGCGAAGTCGCGTGGCTGTCGAATACGACGGCGCGACAGGCTTTAGCGCTGGCATTGACGGGAATGATGAACGACGGCGAAATCGATCGCGCACGCGCGATTGAGTTGGCCCACACGGTCCTGCACGATAACGCCGCGAAGCTCTATGGATTGAAGTAGAGAAGATTTATTCGCTGATTACGCAAATAAATAGCCACGAAAAGGCATAAGAGACACAAAAAGATGGACCAAATCTCTGGTGCCTTTTGTGCTTTTTCGTGGCCCTCGTTTAATCACTGTAATCCGCGAAATCTGCGGATAATTCTTCTGCCTAATTAATCGTCACTTCGACTGGCGTCGCATCGCGTGAGTCATACCCTTCAGGCCAGTTCGAAATGTTGATGCCGTAGAGCCAGTCTGAATCGGGAGTCACGGCAAAGCGAATCGTTAAGGGAAGTCCGCGCGCGACGCGCAGGCGCGGCAACCAGGAATCGATTTTCCATTCCTGAATCAAAGGTGCTTTCGGATCTTCCCACGGCAACAAACGCGAGCCCATAAATTTTCCGTCGACGAACAGCGTGACGCGCGTGCGAATCCAATCCTTCTTGGCGTCGGTCGGCAGCACCGGTTGAATGTGCGCCCGCACCGTGATCGAGCCGACTTTGCGACGGTCGTTGCGTCCGGGCACAACATATTCGAAATATCCTGCGCCGGCTCCCCAGATGTAGCCGTCGCCGCCGCCGAGCTTTTCAAAGCGGCCGCTCGTGACATTGTTCGGCGTGAAGCGATAAAGAATCGATTTATTCTTCGGGTCCTCATCGCGAAAGATAATCTTCGGTTCCCTCGCCGGGTCATTCGGCGGTCGATCAAACGCGAATTGACGTGGGACCAGATGCTTTCCCGGATCGGTCAACTCCGGTGGCGGCGACGCGTTGATGAGCGACGCGAAGACGTGCGACGCGCCCAGGATTTCGTTGAATAATTGCGCGTCGCGCGGCGATGCGTACGTCACGCCGTAACCGCGCGCAGCGTCCGGCGTGACGATCCAAAACATGGCGCCGCCGGCGCCGTCTTTCGCGGTGCTCTCAAAGTAAGCGCGATACCAATCGATCTCGCTGGTGCCGTTGTAACCTTCGGGACCGATGCCGAATTCACCAAACACCAAAGGCTTATTGATTGAATATGCGGCAGCTACTCGATTTTCAATGAACTCATTGAGTGCTTTCGGCGAATCGACAAAGCTGTCCTTGTCGTCCTTGGGATAATTGTGCACGTCGCAATAGTCGATGTTGGGAAGCTGATGATCCGCCAACCATTCACGGCGCTCGGCCGCCAACTTATATCCCCATTCCCCCGGCGCAATCATATGATCCGGATCGAGCGAACGTAGATAGCTGCTCATCTCGGCGATCCACGCGCGGCGTTCTTGCCATCGACCCGTCAGGCATTGGCCTTCATTGATTAATTCGTAACCGAAAATGGTTGCGTCGTCTTTGTATAACACGCCGGTGACACTGTTGCGCCGGGTGGCGATCTTCTCAACGTGCGCGCGATACAAACGCCGTGCTGTTTCATTTGAATAAAACATCATCGCCTTCTCAAGATTCAAACCGAACGGATAAGCATCGTCGTCCGCGCCGTTTATCCCAGACCATCGCAAGTACTGACTGACGCCGCCGGTGTCGCGCCACCAATTCGCGAGACACAGTTGCACGCGCAGATTATTTTTCGCAGCTTCGGCTAGAACTCGATCGAGAAAAACAAACTCGGCTTCGTTCCATTCGTCTGGTTTGTTTCGAAACGAGTGCGTGCGCGGCCAATCGTTGAAGTCGGTAATCGGCTTTACATCGTTTGGGCCGCCTTCGCCTGACGCCCACACGCGCACCACTTTGATTCCGTGTTGCGCTGCCGCGGCAAGGGTTTCCGGCATCTTCACGCGATCGTCGTCGCGATACATCACGGAAACATTTGCGCCTACAAAGCGAAAAGGCTTGCCGTCGATCACGAACCGTCCGTTGCGCGCCTGGACGAATCCCGGCCGGCCGCGATCGCGCCAGTTTGAAATCACTAACAAAACTGCCGCGCCCGCAATCAACGCGAGCGCGGCCACGAGCAAACCTTTTTTCGTCATAGAACGTTTGCTTGGAGTACCGCCTTCAGGCGGCTTCACTTCTCCAAACACTTCCGCGTGAAGACGGGACTCCAAACCTATCGGGGCGGACTGGTCAATCGCACAAATCCCATGATCGCGCAAATCGCCCCCAGGACTACAAACACATTTAGGAACGCACCAAACTGAAGGACAGCATCAAAATCATTTTGCTGGGCTCCCATCCAGGTTAGAAACCCGAGGAGCACAAATTGAATGTGATAAATAAGCAAGCAAACCGCCGCAAAGCTGAACCAACGCGTTGATGCGCCGAAAGCGCGCGCGCGCGCAAAGCCGAGGACTGAGGCAATCAACCAGCCGAGGCCGCCGATAACCAGCAACGCGATGAACACCAGCGCAAAGTACGCTGGTTGCTTGGCACTCAATCCGGTTTGCAAGAGTGACATCGCCAGGGAAAGCATCTTTATGACTACTCCTTATCGAATCTGAAGATCGTCAACCACAAACAACAACGCCATTTGCGCAAGCTCGACGAAGCGCAGGCGCAAACGGCGTCGCTCGATCAGATTTCTACTGGCGGTCGTGACGGGGCGACCGCGCCGGCGAAATATCTTATTAGAACTGCATCGCAAGCAATCATCCGTCGAGGGCAGTGATTCTTGCAGACCAT
>DASQYL010000213.1:0-31037 GCA_035639235.1 Pyrinomonadaceae bacterium
AAGCGCCACTCGACACGCAGATCAATCTCTACGTCCTGCTCTTTACCTCGGCCGTTTCGATAACCGCCGGTTTGCTCTTCGGATTAGCGCCGGCGATTCTGGCCAGCCGGCTTGATCTGACATCCGCGCTGAAAGAGAAAACAACACTCAGACGCGGCCGGCTGCGCTTTGGCCTCTCGTCCGGCCTGGTCACTGCACAAGTTGCCTTGTCGATGGTGTTACTGACGGGCGCCGGGCTGTTTGCTCGCAGTCTTTTGAAGTTAGAGACGGATAATCCGGGGTTCAAAAGCGACAACCTGTTACTGGTGAATGTCGATGCGCGCTTGGGCGGTTACAAACCGACTGAGCTGAGCTCGCTCTATCAGCAACTACTTGAACGCCTCAGCGCGGTCCCGACTGTTCGCTCAGTTACGCTCGCCACCTATTCGCCGATGAGCGGGCGATCATCTACTCGGAACATCACCGTCGATGGCTTTACGCCCTCGCCAGGCGAGCGAATGATTGTCGAGTCGTTGTTGGTCGGACCTGATTACACCGAGACGCTGGGGGTGCCACTGTTACAAGGCCGCGAGATTGAACGCCGCGACACAATTTCATCGACGCAGGTGGGGATGGTTAATAAGGCTTTCGTCGATCGTTACCTGAAAGATCGAAACCCTATCGGCCGAACTTTCTTTTTTGGCGACCCCGGTGACAGCAATGTTCAGAGAATCGAGATCATCGGTGTGATTGGAAACATCAAGACTGTCGAGCCGCGCGAACCTGCGGCCATGGCGGTCTACCAGCCCATGCTGCAATCTCGCGAACAAGACGCGTACTCCGTGGCCTTTCATGTGCGCACAGCGGGTGACGCTGCCGCATTGACGCCGTCAATTCGCGAGGCGATCCGTCAGGTTGATAGCAAGCTGCCAGTCTACGGGGTGACGACGATGAGCAAACAGCTCGACGACAGTGTGAGCACTGATCGTCTGGTGGCTCGGTTAATGACAATCTTCAGCTTGCTGGCGCTGATGCTGGCGGCGATTGGTTTGTACGGCGTGTTGGCCCATACCGTAGTCCGACGCACCAGCGAGATTGGTATTCGCATGGCCCTCGGCGCGCAGCGCTCGCAGATCCTTTTGATGGTAATGCACGAGGCGCTCGTGCTCGTGGTCGCAGGTTTGTTGGTGGGAATACCAGTGGCCCTGGCCACAGGTCGACTAATCTCGAAACAACTGTTCGGACTACCGCCGACGGATACGCTGAGTTTTGTAATCGCCGGAACTGTCCTGGTTTTCGTATCAGCAATTGCAGGTTGGTTACCGGCGAGCAAAGCAGCGCGCGTCGATCCGTTAGTGGCACTACGGTACGAGTGATGATTACGGAAAACTTTTTCAAGGACATCCCCAATGGCTTTCGCAGCATTCTGAAGCGGCCGGGCTTTTCCGCCATCGCGATCATTACGCTGACGCTCGGCATCGGCGCCAACACGGCGATCCTTAGTGTGATAAACGCAGTCTTGCTGCGGTGGGCGCACAGGTTGGCAACGTCAAAACTGCTATGATTACGATCCTTCAAGACCTGCGTTACGGCACGCGTATGTTGCTCAAGACGCCGGCCATCACTTTCATTGTGATGCTGGCGCTGGCACTGGGTATTGGCGCGAACTCTGCGATCTTCAGCGTGCTAAATGCGGTAGTACTGCGCCCGCTGCCGTACGATCATCCCAATGAGCTGTTGTTCTTGAACGAACGCAGTCCCGTGTTGGATGAGATGTCGATCTCATATCCGAACTTCACCGACTGGCGCAATCAGAACCACGTGTTCGAGAAGATCGGCGTCTATAACCGGAACAGTTACAACCTGACCGGCTATGGCGAAGCTGAGCGCAGTCTCACGGCGCAGTGTTCTGCCGATCTGTTTGCCGCTTTGCGCGCGAATGCGCTGGTCGGACGTGTATTCACCAACGATGAGGACCAGCCGGGCGCGTCGCCAGTGGTCGTTCTCAGTTACGCGTTATGGCAGCGCCGTTTCGGCGGGCAGAACAGCATTCTCAATCAACCGATCACCCTGAACGGAAAGAGCTATACCGTGATCGGGGTGATGCCGCCGGACTATGCATTTCCGAGCCGGGTTGACATGTGGGTTCCGGTTGGTCCGCTCTCAGCAGATTCCAGTTGGAAAGAACGCGGCAACCATCCGGGTTTGTACGCGGTCGCGCGTTTGAAGCCCGGCATGACACAGGCCCAGGCGCAAGCCGATATGAACCTAATCGCCGCGAACCTCAACAAACAATACCCCGACACAAATGGTCAGGACGGGATCCGCATCCGCACGTTGACAGAGATCCTGGTCGGCCAAACTGTGAGGGATACGCTCTGGATTCTGTTTGGCGCCGTCGCCTTTGTTCTGCTGATTGCCTGCGCCAACATTGCCAACCTGCTACTGGCTCGTGCGACATCGCGTCGAAAAGAGATGGCAATCCGCGCGGCGATGGGCGCCGGCCGCTGGCGCATTGCACGCCAACTCCTGACTGAAAGCCTGTTGCTCGCAATTATCGGCGGCGGATTGGGATTAGCGATTGCGCAACTGGCGATTAAATTCATCCTGTACCTGAGTCCCACCGCGATTCCTCGTTCGCGAGAAATTACCGTTGATTGGCGGGTGCTGGCGTTCACCCTTGGGGTGTCGCTGCTCACCGGAATCCTCTTCGGTTTAGTGCCCGCGCTTCAGGCCGGCGAGGTCGATGTCAACGAAACTTTGAAAGAAGCCGGCCGCGGCACGTCGGCGAGACACTGGCTGCGCAGCTCGCTGGTGATCGTGGAAGTGGCGACCACGATGGTGCTGTTGATTGGCGCAGGCCTAATGATTCGCAGCTTCTATCGGCTGGAGAATGTGAATCCTGGTTTCTCGTACCAGAATCTCACCAGCTTTACGGTGTCCCTGCCGCAAAAGAAATACGCCACCGAAGTTGAGCGCAGCGCCTTCTTCAACAACTTGCTGCAAAATCTGCGGACGTTGCCGGGCGTGCAATCAGTGGGCGCGGCTTCGGGACTGCCGTTGGGGAATAACGGTTGGCAAACGTCGTTCATGATCGATGGCCGGCCAAAGCCGCCGCCGGGCGATGAGCCTTTGATGGAGGCTTGCACCGTCACGCCGGATTACTTTCGCGCGATGAACATTCCGTTGTTGCGCGGACGCTACTACAACGATCACGATGATCGTTCGTTCATAGCCGGAAAGGATCTCAGCAAGCTGGATGAGGGCGAACGGCTGCAGGCGGGTGTCAACGTGATCATTATTGACGAGCAGTTTGCCAAACGTTACTGGCCGAACGAGGATGCGGTCGGCAAGCGCATCAGGTTCGGCTTTGATGAGAAGGCGCCCGTGCTCGAAGTGGTCGGCGTGGTGGGCCGCGTAAAAATGGAGGGTCTCGACACCGATTCGAATCGCGTGCAGGGTTACTTTTCCTTTTCGCAGGTCCCGTTTGGCGGGATGACAGTGATCGTCAAAGCACAGGGCGATCCGAATCAACTGATTGCGTCGGCGCGAAATCAAGTGAGAACGCTCGATCCCGATCAACCAATCTACAACATTCGCACGATGGATGAGATTCGCGGCGAATCTGTGGCGCCGCAGCGTTTGAACCTGGTGTTGTTGAGCATCTTTGCCGGCATCGCATTCGTGCTGGCCGTCGTTGGAGTTTACGGTGTGATGTCCTATGCGGTGACGCAACGGACGCACGAGATTGGAATTCGCATGGCTATCGGCGCCCAACCGCGCGACGTCTTTCGCATGATCCTGACTCACGGAATGTCGCTCACGCTTATTGGAATAGCTGCGGGGCTGCTGGGAGCATTTGGGCTCACGCGTCTGATGGCGACTATGCTGTTCGGCGTGAAACCGACCGACCCGCTGACATTCGCGGGGGTTGCGGTGCTGCTGACCGCCGTTGCATTGTTCGCGTGTTACATTCCTGGCCGGCGAGCCACGAAAGTTGATCCAGTGAAGTCCCTGCGTTATGAGTAGAGTTGTTGAAAGATTTTTGTTTCCTCTCCCGACGGAGAGGGTTGGGGTGAGGCCTGGTGCGCCGTAAACCTCACCCCGTCCCTCTCCCAGAGGGAGAGGGAGAAACGAACAATGCCGAGAGTCTTAATCGCTGATGATCAAGTTGATGTGCTTGCCGCTTTGCGGCTGTTGTTAAAGGGTGAAGACTACAACATTGTCACGGCTTCCTCACCGGCGGGCATTCTGAAAATAGTTGACTCGGAAGATCTCGATCTCGTGTTAATAGACCTGAACTATGCCCGCGACACAACCTCAGGCAGCGAAGGCCTCGAGCTATTGCCGAGAATTCAACGGATTGATCCCACCCTGCCCGTAGTTGTTATGACGGCCTGGGGGAGTGTTGACCTGGCGGTAGAAGCGATGCGCCGCGGCGCGCGCGATTTCATTCAAAAGCCCTGGGACAACGCCAGGCTGCTGGCGGTGCTACGCACTCAAATTGATCTGGCCCGTGCACTCAGACGCGGCCAACGGCTTGAGGCTGAGAATCTCACGCTGCGCGATGACGGCGGAGCCACAAAACTGCCTCAAGTGGTAGCTGAATCGTCGGCCATGAAAAAAATCCTGAGCGTTGTCGAGCGAATCGGCCCGGCTGATGCCAATGTTCTGATCACTGGCGAGAACGGCACTGGCAAAGAAGTGATCGCCCGCTCGCTGCACGCAATCTCAAGCCGGGCGTCGAAGCCTCTGGTGTCAGTTAATGTCGGCGCTTTGGCCGAAGGTTTGTTTGAGAGCGAATTGTTCGGCCACGTGCGCGGAGCGTTCACGGACGCCAAAGCGGATCGCGTCGGCCGTTTTGAACTAGCCGATGGCGGCACAATTTTTTTGGACGAAATCGCGAACGTTCCGCTCAACCTGCAAGCCAAACTTTTGCGCGTACTAGAGACTGGCGAGTTCGAGCGGGTCGGCTCATCGAAAACGCGTAAGGTGAACGTGCGTGTGCTTTCGGCAACGAACGCCGATTTGAAAGCCGACGTCGCGGCCGGCGCATTCCGGCAGGATCTGATGTTTCGCCTCAACACGGTCGAGATTCACATGCCGCCGTTGCGCGATCGCCGTGAAGACATTTCGCCGCTGGCTGAACATTTCTTGCGGCAACACGCCGAACGCTATCGTCGCGGCCGAATGGGTTTCACTTTACAGGCGATTGAAGCACTGAGGCAGCACTCGTGGCCGGGCAACGTGCGGGAATTAGATCACGTGGTCGAGCGGGCAGTCTTGATGAGCACGAGCAATACGGTGACCGCAATGGATCTCGCGCTGCAAGCCGAGTCTGACGCGCAATTGTCCGCGCGGCTTGAAGAGATGAGCCTCGAAGACGCCGAACGTTTACTGATCAAGAAGGCGCTGACACGCTTTGAAGGCAATGCGAACCGGGCTGCCGAAGCCTTGGGACTCAGTCGTAGCGCGCTCTACCGCCGCCTGCAAAAGTATGGGTTATCATAACCCTGTGAGCACACCCGCTAAATCGTCAAAGCATTCGTCGACATTTTCTCATCTTGATCCGGCTGCACGTACCGCACATTTGAAATTCGAAGGCAGAGTCATCGTGCTCGCGCTGGCAGCGGGATTTCCAGGCGTCGCTTTATGTGCTCTGCTGTTGTGGCTTAATGGTTATTCTGCCCGAATTCAATGGACAATCGATTTGCTGCTGATCTTTTTTTGGCTGGCGATTTCCGCCAACCTGAAGAATCGCGTCGTCCGGCCGCTGCAAACACTTTCGAATATTCTGGCGGCGATTCGTGAGGGTGACTATTCGATTCGCGGGCGCCGCGCAGCAAGCGGCGATGCCCTGGGCGAAGTAATGCTCGAAGTAAACGATCTCGGCGCAACGTTGCGCGGGCAGCGACTCGGCGCGATGGAAGCTACTGCCTTGTTGCGCAAAGTTATGTCCGAGATCGACTCGGCGATTTTCGCTTTCGATCGCGCGCAGAGGTTGCGCCTGGTGAATCGCGCCGGCGAAAAACTGTTGGCCCAACCCGCGGCGCGGCTGCTCGGCCGCACCAGCAAAGAGCTGGGACTTGCAGCCTGTCTCGAAGGCAATGACGACCGTGGGCCGTACACGATGCAGATGGTCTTCCCCGGCGGAGCTGGCCGCTGGGAGGTTCGCTGCGGTACGTTCCGCGAAGGTGGCATGCAGCATCAGTTGCTCGTCCTGACGGATCTCAGTCAGACGCTGCGTGAGGAAGAGCGTTCTGCCTGGCAACGGCTGTTGCGAGTGCTGGGACATGAGCTGAATAATTCACTGGCGCCGATCAAATCGGTGGCTGGCAGTCTCGCTGACTTGACCAATCGCGACCCGCGTCCAAGCGATTGGCAGGAAGATATGAATCGGGGACTTGAAGTCATTTCGTCGCGGGCTGCCTCGCTCGCAAGATTCATTGAATCGTATTCGAAACTCGCGCGATTGCCGCCGCCACGCGTCGAACCGCTCGACATGGGCCAACTGGTTCAGCGCGTCGCAAGTCTAGAGACGCGGCTTTCTGTTAAGGTAGCTAACGGTCCCAGGATAATCGTGCGCGGGGACAGCGCGCAATTGGAACAGTTGTTAATAAACCTCATTCGCAACGCGGTTGATGCGTCGTTAGAAATGAATGGCACAGTGGAAGTCGGCTGGGCCCGAAAAGACGCACAGGTAATCGTGCGCGTGAAGGATCAGGGAGCGGGCTTGGCTAATACTGCGAATCTGTTTGTGCCATTCTTTACCACTAAGGCGGCTGGTTCGGGAATAGGTTTAGTACTTTCGCGACAGATTGCGGAAGCGCATGGTGGTACGCTTACCCTTGAAAATCGACTCGATGTCCGCGGATGCGAGGCGCGTTTGAGATTGCCACTTTGAAGATCGCGGGTCAGCGAAAAAGATAGAATTATACTCGACGACTCGCCGGCAAGGTTTCTGACCCGTTGACAGGGAATGCCGCCACGATCGGCGATCTTAAACACTTCGCTGAGTTCATCAAGCGTGAATCCCAGGGATAGCGCCTGTCTGATCATCCGCACCCGAAGAAGAGCTTGCTCTGGATATTCACGATAACCATTGCCCGAACGCCGCGCTCGCTGTAGCACGCCCTTCCTTTCATCCTCCTTCTTTTCTAAAGACTCTTCTCTTTGAGCTTGGTGGAGTTGGTGGCGCCATTTGTCATCTCTTTAATCGGTGTTTCTGGCGATGGCTGTACCTGACAACTTTGCTCGTCGAGTTTGAAGATGCATTCGGGCCGACCGTTTGACGATAGCTTTCCGCATCTGCCGTGGCGATGGCGCTTTCCAAACGCGCCCGACTCGCAGTGAGAGTGTCGAGTTGCGTCTGCAGTCCCTTACGTTGAATTTCCAATTGCCGGCGTCGCGCTTCACGCAAGTCCTCGGGACGCGTGCTGCCAACTCCAGCCAGACTGCGTTCGATATTTTCTGGTTTGATATCTTCGTCGATCTGGGCGAGACGGGTTTGCAGGTCAGATTGTTGTGCCTGCATATCGACTAATTGAGCGCGCAGTCTCGTGGCGCGTTCCGCCGCACCCTCCTGGGCCAACACGGGCGTCAGAAACACCACCGCCAAAAGAACTCTGAACACTTTAATCTCTTCTAACATAGCGTTTAATTTGTGACGCAATACTCCTGCCGGGAATTCGTCCCCTTCAGGCCCTTTAATTGCGCGTTGGTTAATGGATAATCACGGAATTCGGCAGCAGAGCCCTGAGATGAGATGTAACAGGACGTTTAACTGTGTGGGTGTACTCGAAGACGACTCCACCATTGTATACATAGCTGCTCACACCTTTCCAAACAAAGGTAATTGGAAGAGAGAGCAGGACCGATTTATGGTCTGATCGATTTGCGATCTGATCCCGATTTGTGCCGATGTTTGGCGTGTGTTATCTTCCTAACCTCTAATTCTTTTCTGGTTTGACTTTCCAGGTTCAGGCATGATTATCAGGAGTTAAATGAGGGGATATGTCTATGTCTAACGAAATCGGCACTAACCGGCACGTCGGCAGGCTTGTGCAGATCATCGGCCCCGTGGTCGACGTTGAATTTGGCGAAGGCTACTTGCCGCCGATTTACCAGGCGCTGCGGATTACGTCCGACGGCTTTGAAGTTCCCGACCGCATCGACGTCATCGCGGAAGTTCAACAGCACCTCGGCGAAGGCCGCGTGCGCGCCGTTTCGATGTTGCCGACCGACGGTATGATTCGCGGTATGTCGGCGACTGACACGGGCGGCCCTATCAGCGTTCCCGTGGGCGAGGGAACACTCGGTCGCGTGATGAATGTGATTGGCGAGCCGGTCGACAACCTCGGGCCGGTGCCGCATCAACAACGGTATCCGATTCACCGACACGCGCCGTCTTTCGAAGAACAATCAACCGAGCTCCAGATGTTCGAAACGGGAATCAAAGTCATCGACTTGATTCAACCGTTTCTGCGCGGCGGCAAGATCGGTTTGTTCGGCGGCGCGGGCGTCGGCAAGACGGTCATTGTGATGGAGCTCATCAACAACATCGCGAAGGCGCGGTCGGGCTTCTCGGTGTTCGCGGGCGTCGGCGAGCGCACGCGCGAAGGCAACGATCTGCTGCGCGAAATGGTCGAGTCGAAGGTTATCGACTTTGGTGATTCGTTCTATCACAACCTGGAAGAGACCGGCTCGTTCGACATGACCAAAGTCGACATGCAGGCGATCGAGAAATCAAAGGTCGCGCTGATTTACGGTCAGATGACCGAGCCGCCGGGGGCGCGCCTGCGCGTGGCGCTGTCGGGTCTGACGGTTGCTGAGTACTTCCGCGATCAAGGCCTGGACGTGCTGCTGTTCATCGACAACATCTTCAGATTCACGCAAGCCGGTTCCGAAGTGTCAGCGCTGCTGGGTCGCATGCCTTCGGCGGTGGGATACCAGCCGAATCTCGCGACCGAGATGGGCGAGATGCAGGAGCGCATCACTTCGACGAAGACCGGATCGATCACTTCGATTCAAGCCGTTTATGTTCCGGCGGACGACTATACCGATCCGGCGCCGGCGACGACGTTCGCGCACCTCGACGCGGTCACGGCACTCTCGCGACAGATCGTGGAGCTCGGAATTTATCCGGCCGTCGATCCGCTGGCCTCGTCTTCGCGCATTCTCGATCCGCGCATCGTCGGCGAGGATCACTACAACACCGCGCAGGCGGTGAAACAGATTCTGCAGCGCTACAAGGATCTTCAGGACATCATCGCGATCCTTGGCCTCGACGAATTGTCCGACGAAGACAAACAGGTTGTGGCGCGCGCGCGCAAGATTCAGAAGTTCTTCTCGCAGCCGTTCCACGTCGCTTCGCAGTTCACCGGTCGCCAGGGCAAGTACGTGAAGCTCGAGGATACGATTAAAGGGTTTAAAGAAATCATCGCGGGCCAGCACGACGATTTGCCCGAGCAAGCGTTCTACATGGTCGGCACAATCGATGAAGCAGTTGAAGCTGCCAAACGAATGCAGTGACAAATTGATTACTCCACCGAGTTCTCCTTCGACGCGGTTGCAGCACATAGTTCATTGCGGCAAGCACGAGCTATTGCACACCTTTCTTCACACTTCGAATAGCGCTCGGCAGTGGTATCCGGTCAATGCTGTCAGAGATCCAGTTCCGGTTGATGAGATTCATCCTGTTTGAGGATCGGCTCATAGGTCTCGCTCGCCGGCTCGGGCTGGTCCAATAGCGACGAAGCTGCGACAAGCACAAAAATCTTCCACGTCGCAAGCGATTTTACCCGCGCATTTTTCGACATGACGCTGCGAGGAATGAAATCATCGCTGCTGGATGGCGGAACAACTGCAGCGTTCGTGGACTTGGTTAAGAAATATCCACCGGCACGCAAACCAGACAAAGGATCGAAATGATCTGGCCCTTCTAAGATTAGGGGTTTTTGTTGTGATGCACGCCGACGCACTTTGACTGCCATTCCTTGCCCGGGGGACCTTCAGCGAATTCTTGACAGTCCACATAGTCGTTCCTATAGTTCATTTACAGATGCGAAGAGTGTTCACACTGTTTGTGCTTGCGGCTACTTTCGGCGGTGTAGTCGGCGCGAGTGCGCATGAGCCGGAAGGTTCCTGTCCGATGAATATGCCGGACTGCTGTAAGCATGTTCAGTTAAACGACAGCACACCTGAAGTATCGATGGCCCGTCTATGCTGTAGTCTTAATTGCTCCGAGCCGGGAAGTACCGGCAGTAGCAGCTCCGCCAGCGTTTTTAGTGAACAAGGCACGCTTCCGACGGCGGGAGCGATTCCCAACGCATTACCTCTTCACCGCCGCATCCTCGTTAGAGAACAGTCTGCGAATCGTCACGATTCAAATCCCAAGTACATTCAACATCTCGCACTCCTGATCTAGTAGCCACGGGGCCGAAGTGTGTCTGCTCGTCGGAGCGCACGCCGTTGTGTGCACCGGCGCGGCATGTGTTTGGTTTAAAGCAAAGAGATGAGGAGAAGGAAATGAAACGAAATATTTTTTTGGCAGTACTTGGACTAGTTGTGTTGTTTGGCAGCGCCGGGAGTTCAACGGCGCAAGTAAAGCGAGTGCAAATGCACATCGCCGGCTATCTGTGCGGCAATTGAGTGTACAACATTCAGAAGGCCGTGAGCCGTCTAGACTACGCACCAAAACTGAAAGAAATAGAAGTTACCGATATTCAGAAAGGGCTAGGTGTTTTCACACCGAAGGCCGACAAGCCCGTGTCTTTCGCAGCGCTGAAAGAGGCGCTGAAGAAGGCAGGCTACACGCTCGACGCGGCGGACATAACCGTTTCAGGAAGGCTGGCGAAAACAGAGCAAGGATGGACAGTGGTTGTCGCGTCTTCGGGACAAAGCTTTTCTCTGGAAGGTCCAAACATGGATCAAGCTCTTGCGGGAGCTGACGTCGGCGCTAGCGTTGAGATCACTGGCGATTGGAAGACCATTGGGACAGGCGCCAGTGTACATGAAGTGATCTCTCCGTCAGCGCGCAAGGTTAGCTGGCGCATTAACAGGTTCGCGGATGCGACATTCCCATACTTCACAAAAGTAAGCTTCACTGAAGAAACGCCGTTGTCGGATCGAACAGATCCATTGCCGCTACTCGGTATGCCTATGCCAGCCGCGCCGATTCGTGTGACGTCACCCGGATTGACTGTCTACAAAGGCGGCGCGGTAACACCGCGCCTCTATTTGATCAAACAACATCTGGGATCTCTCGAAGTCAATCGTCAAGCCTTTGACGTGAGCGTTTCCTACACGGCTTCACCGCGCCTTCAGTTAGAAATCGAAGTTCCATTTTCGCGGACCGCTTATGACAACAAAATCACATCTGGCTCCGGCTCAGGTTTGGGAAACATCACGGCTTGGGCAAAGTACCGATTCTTCCGAAAGGTGAAGACGTATGGTGACAAACAAGCTGCTCTTCGGGCTGGCCTGGAATTGCCCACAGGCAAGTCAACTGCTCCAACCCAGTCGCAAATCAATGTGCCCGCATTTGTCAGACAACAGTTGACACCAATCAATGGCGGGCTAGCTCCGCATTTTGACTTAGCGTTTTCGCAGGCCGGTGGTCGAGTGATCTTCGGTGGCAATGCCGAAGTGATCTTTCGCACCGAGCGCGATGGCTTTCGTATGGGCCACGAGCAGCGTCTCAACACCGACTTGGAGTATCGGATTCCACATGATCCGCACAAGCCAGGTGGTGAGTTGTTTCTAATCTTAGAAACGATGTTCGTTCATCGCAGTACTGGACGTCTCAACGCCTTAACCGTCGCCGGCAGCACGGCAACCGAGTACTTTCTGGCGCCCGGACTTCAGTATGCCGCGCGGCCGCGTTTTGTAATCGAGGGAAGCTATCAGTTCCCGGTGGTGCGCAATACTGGGCCTCTCGTGCTCCGCACAGATCGAAACCTCTTGCTGGGAGTCAAGTATCTGTTCTAACCATGCCTATGAAAAAGATATGTCTGATCGTTCTTGTACTGTGTTTGTTCCTGACAGCAAGAGCACAGTCTGAAAAACAACCGGCGACACTCACGCTAACGGATATTCACGGTCGATCAGTTAGTTTGGCCGACTATCAGGGCGATGTCGTGCTAATAAACTTTTGGGCGACCTGGTGTGTTCCGTGCCGCACCGAAATCCCGGACCTTATCAGCAAGCAGAGACAGTATCGGAATCAGAGTCTGCGGATAATTGGCGTGGCGTACCCACCGGAAAAATTGTCTGACGTTCGACGGTTCGCCAAAGAAATGAGGATGAACTATCCCGTTGCTCTGGGAACAAAGGAAAGCAAGTCTTTGTTTACTTCGAGTGAGACGTTGCCTCTAACGGTGGTCATTGCCCGAGACGGTGCTGTGCGTGATGTGATCGAAGGAGTCATGTATCAGGACGAGTTCGATCAGAAGGTGATGCCACTGCTTACTGCACAACGCGAAGCTTCAGCGACTTCACTTCCATCACGACACAAACCGATTCGTCTGCAGAAAGCTACGATTGAAGTCAACGCTCAGGAATACAAACCTTCAAGCGTGACGCTCCGTCGTGGAGTGCCAGCGCGATTGACCTTCATTCGCAAGGTGGAGGACACCTGTGGTCGCGAGATCGTCATTCCAGCCTACGGCATTAATCGTCCGTTGCCGCTCAACATCCCAGTTGTCATTCGGTTCACGCCAAACAAGTCCGGCATGTTCAAGTTCACCTGCGGAATGGACATGTTCCGCGGGGCTTTGATCGTGAGGTAATAAATTAAAGCGAAGCTGAACGGCCTGCGCCGACCTTATCCGCCACAGCCTACGGTGTGACGGAAAAATGTCCAACAAATTGTTCTGGTGCCAGGGTAGTGGATACCCAAGTAGGACGCGCGGTAGCTAGTAACAGTAAAGCGGTCTACAAGGAATTTGGCTCCCCACACTGGACAATCTTCGCAACTTTTTGGCGGCAAAGGCGGAAATATTGAGTATTCTTGAAGCTGTCAGTTGCGGACTCAGGAAGCCGATTGCTCATTAACCCGACAGAGTCTTCTTTGCATTGAGCACTTCAGGAATGTCGGCGTCGGCATCTTTCCAAACCGTGAGAAATTGCGTGTACTCATTCCGTGCCTGAGTCATGCCCTTTCGCTCGTACGCCTGGGCCAAATGATAATGAACGAAAGGATAATTTGAATTGAGTTTGAGGATGCGTTCGTATTCGGTGATGGCTTCATCGAGCCGGCCCAGTTCGATTTTCATGTGGAAAAAATAGTTGAGTCCAGCGATCGTTATGTAATGGGTTTGAAACAGGGTTCTTGCGACGCAAGCGAAGAAGATCCGACGGCGGAGTTACACGATGTGCGGTTCCACCATGACATGAAAAACACCCGAACCGGCGCATAACAACTCGGCTGAGCTTGAGCGATGCGTGAGCCGTACGATCAGAGTTGCCAGTCGTTTCGCTGCGGCTCGTTTCAAGAGTCCGTCTGTTCTTGAAAGGGTGTATTGCCGTCTCAAGCTACGGCCGTCGTCAATTATGCTGGTCGATACTCGAATGCCCAGCGAAGTCTCGGCCACATGAATCAAGTTTGTCTCGTTCGCGATGGCGTTGGCAGGAAGGTAGCGATCAACGTCATTCTCGGCCGCATTTAGCAGCGAGAGAGCCCCAGCAAATTCGCGTACGTGACGCGGATGCTCGAGAGCGAATCTTGAGCGTTCATCCACACGTCGCATAATGATGACAGTCGCGAACGAGCACGAGACAAAAATCAATCCGGTCAGGAGCCAGCGGTCCCCGGGCAGCAAGCCTGCTTGAGCTCCCGCAAACATGGCGAACGGAAGAATTTGGGAGGTCCATTGCGCTTGCGAAAAACCGAGAAAGTAGGAACGCTGCACGTCCCCGCGCGCGAACTCGAGCCAAAAGCGTCCACAGTTATAACCGACTAAACAGACACTCAAGACCATTCCCGGCCGTGGCATGGCGCAGCACCATCGTTATTCCTGCACCCACAAGACACAAAGCATAAATCGATTCGAAAAATTGGACCGGCAACAGCGTGACGCCGCAGAGGTAGGGTGGAAAGCCCTCATCGACGTGAAGGTGACTATATTGAATTCCCCACGCGGATGGACGCCCATGACAACAGCCCGCCATCAAGCAGCCGATCCGCCCACACGCCAGAATCAGACCGAGGCCAAGGACCGTAAGGTCGAGATATGGCAGGACCGGTTCACCGAGAGCGCGCGCAATCAAGAACGTTACGAAGGCTGATGAAATCAGGTGATGGTAAAAGGTGAGCGTTTCCCTTCCGGTGAGAGTCTTTGTCAGCATCACCACGCAGAAGGACGCGGCGAGACAAGCGAACAGGATCAGGAGCACGACCTCTATCGATACCGAAGTACTGCGCGCCAGAATCCCAGACTGAGGAATAGTCAGAGCGATTCCAGAGATGCCCCAAACCAAAAATGCAGAATGACTCCGATCTCTGAGTTGCAGGCTGGGGCGAGTGAACTTTCTGATTTTGGTGGTTGCCAGTAGTTTCATCTCGTTGAATCATCGATCAGCGAGCTGCTCAAGCGCTCTCCTGGTGTCGTTCAACACCTGTTCATAATAATCCGTAAGATGCGTCCAACGTTGTTCGGGCTCCGCGCCCTCGAGGTGATAAATGACCGGGGGATCTGGATGTCCTTCGTGTGTAAGAAAGTATAGGAATTGATAACCCTGATGAATCAAAAAGACAAAGGCATCCGGTTCGAGGACGAACGGCTGACCCGTTTCCGCCAGTAACTCTTCAGCGTACTTTCGATTTTCAATCACAGTCGGGTAGAAGGCATCAGAGCCCGCGAGAAAATGACCGGCGCCCCGCCCCATTGTCTTCAGCCATTGCCGGTACGTTTCGGGCAGAGATAAATTAAAAGTTGCCTCCAACTCAACAATCTCTGCTTCGCTGCATCCGATGAGTTCGGACTCACGGGCTAGACCGCTTGAGATAATTTCGTTTGCCAGTTGCTGTATCGTTATTCCCATAATTTCGTTACTTCGGCTTGGCGGGACCCATCACGATATTCACCACCACCCCCGGATATTTTTTTTGAAACGTGGAAATGGCTACCGAACAGCCGGCGCAGACAGGGCGTTCAGAGAAGAGATTAACTGTGCCCTTCGCGGCCGTGTTGTCACCCAGTTCGCTAGCCAAATGTTCTAGAATTTTCTTCTCGGAATCAAATTCGCGCGTGTGTCCAATTACCAGAGTCGGCAAGTTTGTTTCACCCGACTTCGGGACGGCTCCCGGGCGATCAGTGTCTCCGCTGACTCCAACCAGCGTCTCTGTTGGCTTTCCATTGAGAGTCACGTCAGCAAATGCGATATTTTTTCTCTTGCTTACGTCCAGCGACTCGCGAAGCTTGTTGACTCGGAACATTCCGACCTCAACGTCGACACCCAGGTCACCGACGATCGCTGGCCGCTCCTTAGTCCTGGCGGACGGTGCGCCGGCCGTCTCCTCCGGGAGCGGCTTTCCGGTCCTGGGATCGATGCGCGCTTTCCCTCCGCTCCTCGCAGCGGCGAGATCCGCGACCGGCCCCAAGACGTCCATCATTTCGAAATCGGTCGGCCTCAAAACTGAATCCGAGACCTTCTCGCCATCTTTATTCAATGGGAAGCAACCGCAAAACGCTTGCTCACCCAAGGGCGTGAATGCGGCGCCATAACCTGTCTTTGTGTAGCTCGAATCGAGTTCCTCGTAACGAACACCAGTTTTGCAGTTCATGTCGGGCGGACATCTGTACGTTTGATAAGGAACTGGCGGGCCAGGTGGTTCACCGGGCAAACACTTCCAGTGGCAAAGGCAACCGAACGAGCCCAGGCCGGTGGTACGTTGAACTCTCCATGAATAACCTTTCGGACAAATCTTGCGTACCTCCTCACACCTCTGCAGCCTCACTCCTGAACGCAGACGAGGCACGGCGTTGTGTGCGATGTCAGCGATTCTTCCTTTTGCCCCGGTCCATAGCGAGAGCATCGCGCCCGCGGCCGACTGGTCGGCATCCATTTCGAGCGAGCCGTAGTTATCGTCGCTCTTCTTCATCGGCGCGGCCGGCGCGACGCCTGCACCCTGCTGGACCACGTGGGCCAATTCGTGCGCGATGAGCGCGTCGCCCGCCAAGGTGCCGGGTTGGTATTCTCCGTTAGCAAAAGCGATGTCGCCGCCTAATGTGAACGCCCGGGCATGCAGGTCCGAGGAGAGACGCGCGGCGTTCGCATCCGTATGCACGCGGACGTGCGAAAAACTCTCGTGGAAAACCGATTCCATGCGCGATCTCGCCTGGCCTTCGAGTTCTGTACCGGAGCCGAGTTCCGCTCTTATCGCTTCCACGTCAGGTAGGTGTTTCGGATCAGTCTGGCTTGCTTTACGCTGAACGCGGGGGACCTCGGCAGCGGTGGCAGTTCCAGTCTCAGTCTTTCCCCGATCAGTGCCGGCCGCAGATCGTTGGCCCGTCGCCGACCCATCCGGCATTAAGGGAACACCGGGAGGCACTGCGATGTTTCCGGTCTCGATCCAGAGTTTGACCCCGGCCGCGACTTTCGCCTTGATCAGAGGAAGGTAATCCTGGGCTTGTGCCGCACGGACGGCTTCGGGCACATATTTTCTTAGCGATGATTCGAGATGCGCGCTGCTCTGATCCGCATAAAAGAGCAGCCATTTTTCGATGTAAGGACAGCTCCGGGTCGAGCGGCCTACTGACGCCAGGAGCGCATCCGCGGTAACACAAACAGTGCTGCGAACTCTTTCAATGAAGTCGCTCTTTCTCATCTGGCCCGCGGTCAGCGACTCGGCCTCGTCTTCCAC
This sequence comes from Pyrinomonadaceae bacterium, assembly GCA_035639235.1. Classification (GTDB taxonomy): domain Bacteria; phylum Acidobacteriota; class Blastocatellia; order Pyrinomonadales; family Pyrinomonadaceae; genus UBA11740. The sequence goes on from DASQYL010000213.1 coordinate 16,844, forward strand.
AATCAGTCTTCGCGGTGGAGTGCCGCCGCTTTTCATCGCGGCTTCGCCAGGTTCCGCGGCTTTCGGGATTTCACTTTCGGTAAGCGGCGCCCGATGAATGACGGAGTGGGAGGCGCTGGCGCTGCGATGAATTGTTTCTTCTTCGCCCGCACATTTCGAGCAGGGCGATGATCCGGCGCGGCAGGCACATTTTCGCTGCACAGTTGCCGGCTCGGACCGCGCTATCACTTGATCAGCGATGCGATTGGCTTCGACCTCATCGGCGTCACTTGGCCGGCTCAAGTGCAATTTGGCATGCGCCACGCGCGAACCAAAGAGCCGCCGTACCGCTTGATTTCCGATCGTTTTCTGGATTACGGCGAAAGAATCGAACGAGGAAGATTGCGGCTGGCCGGGCAGCGGCGCGTGGACAGCTTTGAGAGCATTGGCCGTTTCTTTGTTGCGATCCGCTGTGACGACACTTCTCATAACTCAAAAAGGGGATGAATTTGTAGTGAGGGCGAAAAATCGTGTTCTCCTGGTTGCAATGCGCCGACGGTCGCCTAATCCAAAGCTTCCAAGATTTTGATCAGGGAGGAAGAATTCGCCAAACCGTAATTTTTTGACTGAAATAGTACTTGCCCAAAATCTTTCCGTCCGGGCCGATATTGTCCTTCCATTTTCGTTCAGCGGCCGGCTTCTTCGCGTCCTCCTTCTGGGCCTTATCTCGAAACTTCCAAGCGTTGTGGGCTTGATGCAAAGCATAATCATCAAAGTCCTTTTTGCTGAGCCACATTGATCCGCCAGGGCCGCCCCCCTCGGGTTCTATTACCTGATCGTTCCAATAGACTTTTGCGTTCGCCGGGTTTGTACGATCGACGATGACGGTAACGCTGTGATAACCATCGGCGATGCTCATCGTAAATAAATAAATTCCCTTGTCGGTGCCCGCCATGCTAAGAATCGTGTCGTATACCGACGTGCCCAGAGAGACGGGCTCATGATTCTTTAGCTCCGGCATGATCACGTGCATCCCGCCTACTCGTCCGGCGGCCTGGACTAACTTCATACTGGCCTCGATCGATTTCGGCGTGGTCTTCTGTTCCTTACCAAGCGCCATGTGCAGTGCGTGATTCAATACCACGATGCAGCTCTCGTACTTCTTCTTATCGTGGAATAGCTTTTGATTGGCTTTGAAGAGTTCTTGCATTTCTTTGATTATTTCAGGCGAGAACGCGCCCTTCTCGCGCAGCGCGATCGCTGCCGTAACCTTGGCCAGTTGATCTTCCAGCAGCCTCGCGTTCTGTTCAGCTTCTGCGGTTGTCGACTTGGTTAGCCCCTTGAGCGCTTCGTTCAGCCGCGTGAAACGCTTCTGTAGTTCCTGTGCGCTCATGTGATCCAGATCGGCCGACGCCAGCAGATCCTTCGGAATATCATCCTGGGGGTGCGGGGCTGCAATCGATTGTCCAACTCTCGGATCCTCGTCAAGGTTGAGGTGGGACCCCGGGGGAGTTGCCGCTTGTTGAATTGTATGTGTTAGTTCGTGAGCCAGCAGTCGATCTCCCTCAGGCGTTCCCGGATTGAATCGGCCGGGTGCAAAAAAGATGTCCTGCCCGGAGGTGAACGCGGCCGCGTCCAGGCTCTCGGCGGCGCGTTGCGCCTCGCGGCCGGTGTGGATTCGCACTCCGCTGAAATCTCGATCGAAACGATTCTCCATCGCCGAGCGGCTCATGTCAGCCAACGGCTTACCCGAGGCCTTCAGGGCCTCATCTACCAATTCCGAGTTGGCCATGGTCTCACGTTCGGCGCTCTTTGCTCCGGCCTGCTCCACGTCATGGGCGGTGCCGGTCGTTGCCGCAGCAATTCGCCTCGCCTGCCGTTCGTCTGCGTCATGTGGATGGCTCACAGTACGCTGGTCTTTAGCCGACTCCGAGATCAACGAACTAACCACCCGATTTCCGATCGTCCTCTGCAATCGCAGAATCTGAGTGCCACTGCCGGACTTGCCGACAGCGTCGTCACGTTCGCGCTTTGGAGACGAACGCGTCTCGTGAAACTCGTGGTCCTCCGAATGCGTGGACTTGCTCACACAGTACTCCGTGCTTGAAAAATTTATTTTGAAATGGCTTTGGACTTCGTCGCCTTTCTTGGTTGGTTATTGGCTGGCTCGACCGTTTGTTCCATTGCGATGGTCCCGTGACCCGTGATCATTTTCTTGGGGGGAAGGATCTTGAGCGCATCCCCGGCCTCGAGAATAGAGCAGTCGCGCAGCACGACGCGCAACGGCCGTATTCCAGCCTTAGCAGTCGCGAGCGCCGCGACGGTCAGATCCATCGATTCTCCTGGATGAGAACCAGTAGTTTCGGCAATCTGGCTGACGACCACGTTTTCACCGAACGAGTAAATCGCGTCGGTGGTCAAACCTGTTCCAGTCACAGTGACTGTGACCGGTGCGCCTCCAGCTGGCACCCTGACGGGTTTCGACTTCACATCAATCCGAGTGGTTCCCGGCGTGCAATTCCACCACAGATGACTGAGTGACACTGCCATGCGGCGGTGACTGCAATTATCGATGTTCTTAATCGTGCCGTCAGGATCAACCGTCACGATTGCCAGCAGCACCCAGGGGCCGCACGCACAATCGGGGCAACCCGACGACTGGCACATTTCGGTGAGATTGAGAAAAGGCGGTTTGGTGCAGGGGTTGAAGGGCGCGGGCTGATCGTGACATGCCGGCATTTCGGTCAGCACCCCGATTTCATAACCGTCCCGCCAACGTGAATATTCACAAGCTGCGTCATCGCATCCGCAGCCGGCCGGTTGCACTCTGATCGGGCGCGTCATGCTCTGTTTGTATTTCACGGCTACGTAGAGCGTCGCCTGTTGTGCAGGCGCGACATAGACCGGCGTACACCAGGGATCCGGTGCGTCGATGCACGGTTCGCCGGTGATGCCCGACAAGCCGCGCGTACGCAGGTCGACGGTTCGTTCGCAATCAATCAGGATCTCGTCGCCGTAAGGACCCAGGACGTAACCGTTGGCAACCTTGACTTGCCAGGGAAGAAACGTCGCGGTGCCGTCGGTCTCTTTGCGGCTAACCGGGCACACGAGACCTCCACAGACGACTCCGAAGCCGTGCAACAGCCGATTGTGCCGCCGCATCCGGTCCCTAAAATAATCCTGGCCGAGCGCTAAGTCGTCGGACGTAATCACCTGACGGGGAAAAAACCGAGGCAGTTCGGCGATTGTGGTTTCGCAATAGGTCTCTGCACAACAACTTGAATTTGTTTTCATCGCTTTTCTCCTTCGTGTGATTACGGCTTTTGATTGCGCGAATGATTCTGCGCGGGATTCATCGCCAGGATCAGCTGATAAAGCAGATCATTTGTGTAGACAATTGGCCTGACCGCGATGTCGATACAATTCTGGTCGTACTTTTGCCCGGGTCCCGGGATGCGAATGTTCGCCAGCGGAATGCAACAATCTTCGTCAGGCTTCACGCAGCCGTCAGTGACGTAATTCGCCAGGACGTCGTATTGGACTTCATTGTTTGCGATCGCATTGGGGATCTTCGAAAGAACTGAAACCGGCGGCAGTGGTCCGTCCGCCTTTTCGAGCCGGTAGCGCTCGACGATGGCCCCGGGAGCGCAGGGCCCCTGGGTGTCGCAGTCACCACCCAGCGTGGGCACAGGATCAATAGGACACTCCTGATAACAAATCGAAAGATTTATGTAGCACTCATCGCACGGGTCCCACTTTTTCTTGGCATCGGCGGAATCTGCGGGCGGCGCCGGTAACGGAAACGGATTAGACGGCTGGCAGATCACGATTTCGCGTCCGCACTTATCGATGGCCAAACCGGCAGAGACGATCACGCTTTGACCGTCGTCAGCGAGCGTCACGCCGAGGCCGCAAACCACTCCATAGCCGCCAACCAATCGATTCAGGAGCCAGCGTTTGTTGTTGAAGTAGCGCTGTTCGAGTTCGAAGTGAAAGACGTCGAGCAGCTTGCCGTAGAAATATCGATTGCGTACGGCTGAGCACAGGTCATTGCAGCAGCTCGCCAAGTGAGAATTGTTCTCCATGTTTCTCCTCCTACAGATCGCCTAATTGAGGCGCGTGTTCAGTCCCAGCCGACTCTCGGCTCCCAGACGAGTCAACGCCGTTCCTGCGAGCAGAGTGTCGTCGCCCAAATGCTGATCAGTTCCTAATGCCAGGCTACGGGCTTGACCGCCGACAACGGTGTCAACGCCGACTCGGCTTTGAAAACCAACCCGCATGCGCGGCGCGACTACACAAAGATGGTAAGTGGTATGCGCTGGCTTTTCCTGTTCGATGACGGCCTTGATGCGCGACAGCGTTTGGGCGCAGCGCAATTGGGCCTGATAAATTCGGACACTGAATTGATAGGCAGTCTCAGCAAACAGCGGCGAGCCGATCTTACTGTCCGAGATCAGCGACGACTGATCGAGGATCGCTGACGTGCCGACGACCGCACCTTGTGGCTGTTCGCCGGCAAGCATGGTCGTCGTTCCCAGAATTGAATTCTCAGAAGCATTCCAGTAGTTGCCGTCCTGGCCGGAATTGGCATGACAATGTTCGGAACAGCTGGAGCTCGCGCCCGGCAGTGTCCACCAGCCGGCATTCAGAAGCGGCTCGTCAATGATCGCGTCAACTTGCGCGAAGAGGCGCAGGCTATCGCGCAGGCCGGCGCGCGTGCCGCGCCGTCCATAGTAGCGGAAGATTTCAGCAATGATTTCCCGCTGAGCTGACTCGCTGAGGTTGCCGTCCAATTCAAAGCCGACGACGCCTGCCAGCCACGGCAGAAACTTCTTTGGCGCCACCCGCGGATCGAACAACTTTGGCAACGATTCGATCTCCTGCTCGACGTCGGCAAAAATGCTTTCGAACAATGAAAGCAAACGCGCCACAAAGTCGTCACAGTTCTTGTTGTTCCGGTAAACGGCGGGCAGATAGCTCTCATAGCGAGGGTAATCGAACTCAACCCTGAGTTGCGTCAGCACCGGAGTCGAGCTTCCGTCGCTGGACAACAGCGCACCGCAAAACAAGTATTCAAATTCGCCTCCGCCGACGTAGAGATCGTCTATCTCAAAATTGCCAGCGAAACCTAGCGGCCGCCAGCGGGCATCGCTAAACGGATTGTCTGACGCCGGATCGACTGCGGGAGCGTCGGCCGGATCGTCCGTGGCATAAACAAACAGCTCGAGGTGGGAAGCCTCGTCAAACCCGCTGGTGATTGCGGACAAGCGATACCAGTCGACCCGCCGGTTTACCTGGACCGGCTGACCGGTCCACAACACGCCGCGGCTGCACGCGCCGCCTTCGACCTGAAGTAGCAATGGGGCCAGTGAATTTCCCGGATGGACCCACAACGAGCCTTTTTCGTCGAGCGCCAGCGCGGCAACGGGACCGTCGTAGCCAATCGCGGCGCCCATGAATTCGAAACCCGGAATTTGAAAACGGAAAATCCTGCGGGCGCCATTATCGCCAACGAACAGAGCATTACGGTTGACGATCAAGCCGGAGGGTTGCTGAAGGTGCGAATCTCCGACCCCTTCGGGATCAATGATTGGAAAGCCGTCACTGTCGAAAGCGAAAATCTTCAGCGCCGCCAGATCGAGCACAAAGACTTGCACAGCGCCGTCGTCATCCAAAACCGCGACCTGGCTTGGATTGCGCAGCCCAGAATTAGCCGAAGCGTTTTGCCAGAACTCCGGGATCACCCGCCCCGCAGAATTGAATTTCTGAACTCGCTGATTGCCGTAATCGACCACATAGACATTGCCGCCGCGATCGCTGTCAAGACTGAACGGCTGATTGAATCTGCCCGGCGCCGAATCAGATTGGGGCGGAGCACCTGGATCCGGCTGTCCCCAGATGTCGACAAGTTGCAGTGTGTTCAAATCGAAAACCTCTATCCGATGATTGAGACTGTCGGCGACAAAGAGGGCGTGGCGGTGTTGCGGCACCAGCAAACCGCGCGGCTGCCGCAAACCCGCAGGCAAACCATTCGTTCCACCCACGCCTGCCAGTGTCGCTAACCTCTTGTCGCAACCGCTGATTCTGAAAACCCGATCATGCGCTGAATCTGTGAAATAAATGGCGCCGAGACTGTCGATTGCAATTCCCCCGGCGCCATCCGGCGGGGATGCCGATGATGTCCCATCGGGAAGCACGTCTACCAAACGCGGCAGCGCTCCTAACGCCATCGATCCATCGTCGCGCAAATCGATGCCCTTGTGCTTAAAGCCGGGCCAACGGCCATCACGGTTCAGATAGACAAAATTATTTTTGCTGGTGGCGTGCATCAGCCTTCGACTCCGAACCACGTTACTTTCAATTTGTCGAAAACGGTTTCAGCAACGTCGACCCCGCCGCTGGCGTTAATCACGACGAGCGGACAGATAATGACCACGAAACTTGTGGGCGTCGGCGCCGGGTTCGCGGCGACTTCAACAAATCCCTCGATAAGATAAATAAAATTGACCGAGCCGCTCTTGCCAGACCCGGTCCGTTCTCCCGCGAGCCGGCCAAAATATGTCGGTGTCGCGGCGAAGCCTGCCGCGGTAGTGTCTATCGTTCCGGCCATCGCCAACTCGGTAAACTGCAATCCCGGCTGAAGCTTCAAAGGAACAGTTCCCCGGTAATCCCAGGTAGGCGCTGCCGTCCCGCAGGCGACTCGCGGTTGACAAGACGGCCGGGCGCTCCGGCGCTGCGAGAGCGTCACGGGTTGGCGTAATTTGCAGTTGAAGATCTCCACGCGAGCCAGGACGATGAATAGCTGGTTTTTGAGGCGCAGCTTCAGCTGGGAATCCACCGGCTGTGGATTTTTTTGGTCATCGTTGAGTCGCACCCAGCAAAAGACCGGATGTTCGCGCAACCGAATGACCCCCGCCGGCAAACAAATTCCTTCGCGAGTTTCCAGCGGCACCAGTTCAGTGTCATCAGGATACGAAACGGTCAAGTAGTAGAAAGCTGATCCGCCTGCTCCGTTGTCCGCGACCGGTGGAACTGGGAGCACTTCAGTTTCGGTCAGCACGATCTCGCGGCCCATTGAATCGAGGGCATAACCGGCTGAGATGGTGACTTCACGATCATCCTTTTGCCCGATGACTTTGAAGCCCTGGCCGATGCCGGGCTGGTGCATACTTTGATTGTGCAACCAGCGCATTTCCCGATTGAACGATTCGAGTTGCTGAAGGTCTGCGGCGAATAGCCGTTGTCCATTAAAGAACTGAGCCCGGTCGAGCGATTGCATGCCGTCAATGATTGACATCGTCAGACCTCGTTTCGGAGTTGTTGACTGATAATTGAGTTCAGCACGAATTGATTTGACGCCCGGCCCCCAGGTGGCACGAATGGAAGCGTTGGCGGCATCTGACAAGCCATCCACGCTACATAAAGATCCGGCCGCGGAACTGAAGTAGCCGACGACTGCATCGCCATCGTATGCGAAGCGATCACCCCAGACCTGAAGTGATACCAATATGAAAATCGAAACTTGTCAGTAGCCTCGTTCGTGACGCGCGTCAGAACTATCGGAGAGCGATTTCCTCTTCGGGGATCTACGAGTGGGCCTTCAAGCCAGGCGAAATAGCAGGGCACCGCCGTGAATCCGGCCGCAGACGTGTCGATGTCCGTGAAGACTTCGAGGGTCCCTGGATCGATTTCGTTAACAGCCCATAGTGTCTTCCCCGAAATGGTCGTGCCGGTCGCGATCAATGGACGAGCGCGCGGACGTAGTGGCAGGCGAAAGAAGTCTTGTGCGAGAGTCTTCCCGCCGTGGTCGAGACGCGTTTCGGCGAGCGGAACACCGTCGGTGAAATTGAAAGAGCTTTTCGATTGCCAAACGAAATCCACGTTGCCTGTCGCAGGCGCTGCGGTAGTTTCGCAGCAATGTGGGCCAGGTGATCTCCCGACGCGATCCGCATAGCGAATTATTAAATAAAGGCCGTCCGCAAATTCGGGAAGCGGCACCAGGCGCGCTTCCTGAAGTACCAGCTCGCGTCCGAAACAGTCATAAGCCAGGCCGGGCGATACTGCCACGCCCGACAGATTTGAATCGATGGCCTCCGTTGACAATCCGGAGGCGATGCCAAAGGCTTCATGTTCGGCGCGGTTATGCCACCACCGGCGCTGCTCTTCGACCTTTTGATTGGCAGTGAAATCTGTCGAGCGTAGCCGTTGCCCCGGCCAATATCTAATTCGCCCCAGTCGTTGTCTTTCCATCTGACTCATCGATGTCAAAGCACCTTGATTTCGTGTTGACCGGCCGTGACCAACCAAGTAGGTCCCAGGCAGACATCGCCGCATTGCGCTTCACAGCCCGGACCGAACAACTCGATCGAATCCACGTGATCGACCCCGGCCACTTCATCAATTACTCGCATGATCTCGGCCCGATAAACGTCGCGTCCGAATGGCCATCCGGTTCCGTCAGGGCCTCCGATTAAGGGATCGAGGAACTGATTCAGGCGCGCGACAATCGCGGCCTGAAGATCAACTCTGTTCGCTTCACGTTTCGGCTGAATCGTCGCCCGGACGGCAATCTCGAGATACGTGGGGCCTATAACTTCGACACGCGTTCCGATTATTCGCCGGCGATTCAGGTAAGCTCCGACTGCCCGTAAAAGACCAGCAGAAGGAACAGGCCCGCCAGCTGGAAGAAACGGGAGCACAATGACGGTGATAACCCCGGTGGCCTCAAAGCATGGAAAACTCGGATGCAGGTTAGCGCGCGCGGTCACCCGGGCAATCCGCGTCCCCGGCGTTTGCATCGCCAGTCGCTCATAGTCCGGCAATGTCACCGCGCGTTCACTCGAACTTACCAGCCGGTCGGCGCGGACCATCGACTGTAAGCTGGATTCGGCCGCTGCTCCGCCGGTAGCGGCGATGGAATTTGTCACCGAGTTCAATTGCGACTTGAGTTGAGCCAAAGGATCGGGCACGGCGGGGTCGTAGAGCAGCGCGCGATTGTGATCTGATTCAGACAATCGATTGACCAGACCGGCGGCAACGTTACCAAGATCCGCTTGAGTCGATCGGTACGTCGCAAAGATCAAACAGCCTGCCGGCGGCACCCGGCCGTTTTCGCCATCGCCGAAATTGATCGCTTCACCAGTCGCATCGATCTGGTAATCGTTAGAGGTACGTCTGGAAGCGTCGAAGTCGCATTGCCCTTTCCATTCCTGCCACTTGCTGTCTTCGAGCGTGTACACGTGTAAGGTGAATCGCTCAATTGGCGCATGAGGAAGGTTGAAAGTTTGCCGCGGCAAGCCGTTGCCGTCGCCCAGCAACACGACTTCCAGATTCAGGAGACCGGGATTTCCGGCGGCAGGCTCGCGATAATCCAAAACAGGGAACTGCGGATCGCTTGCCTCGCCGCCACCGAACTGTAACTCCGAGACTCGACCGCGGTCATTCAGACTGAGCTTTAGGCTGGTGTGATCGTTGGGTTGCGGTGGCCCAGCTGACGAATATGAAATCGCTGCGTCGGCCTCAATTAGAAGCGGAACCATCTTTTCAGCGACAGCCTGTTCCGCCGCCACGCCGTTAAATGTCACTTGTCGCAAGAGCGGAACGTCATCGTATCTGCCGGCCACCATGCGACAACGCAGGTAATAGAGCGGTGCAGGCACTGATCCTAGAACGAGCGGAGAGATTGCGGCCGGCAACTGAACCTCGACAGCGCCATCGAAGGTGAAGGCTCGCGTCTCGTCAGTGATCTCATCCGGACCTTGCTTGAACTCGATCCATACCGGCCGGCCGTCTATTTCAGTGACGTATTCCCAAGCCAGCCGCACGCCGTAGTGTTGAAGCGAAACCGGCGAATCTGCATTAGCGTCGCCGGGCAAACCATCATTGGCGCACGGGTTTATCCACGGCAGGCAATCCAGCCTCGCGTCGGCAACTTCGCTTTGGTACGCGCGTTGGCGCTCGTGTCCCGAAGCTCCATCCGCGAAAGTGAAGACGATTGAGATTGGAATACCGATTGGCAAAGCGTCCGATAGGCCCAGGTAAAATTCGACGCCCGGCTTTGGCGACCCGCCCAACAATTTCATTGAATTGCCGCGCCGCCAGGTGTTCGTCAAATTATGAAATCCAGTCTCATCTTTAAATTGAAGCGCTTCGATCTGCCCGGGCGCCAACGTAATCTTTTTCAGAGTACGAAAAGGCGCGCTCACGGCGACGGAAGTTGCTTCGGTAAATTCCAGGCCTGGCGGCAGTGTCAGCGGCGCGACTCCACTATTGAGACGAAAACCGAGGATTGTAGTGGCCGCATGAGCGGGCTGCGGCCGCACTCCAATCAGTGCCAGAAACTTTCTCCGGGCTTCATCGCCGATCTGGTTCAAACGGTAGATATCCATTTCGGCTATCCAGGCCAGCAACTCCATGATGGTGATCCCTGGATCGTGGACGTTGTGATCGGTCCACTCAGGTCCATACACCGGTATCAGGCTGCGGCCCTCATCAACCAGATCGGCCCAGGTTCGGTCGTCGAGATTGGGTAACAACAAAGGCATCGGTTTCTCGCCGCTTGTCAACACTCCTCAGTCGTTCGCAAAACGATTTCGCTCAGTTCCTTTTCAAGAGATTCACCACCGCGCGATTGCCAACCAGACGCTGCAACGACACTAATTCGGCGGCAGACATCAGTAGCCGGCCGGCCGATTTGCGCTGGTCCTGCCCGCCGCCGGATCGCGCGCCGGTTCGCGCCGACCGGCGCTTGTGCTCTTTTCTTTGCCAGAATCTCCAGTTCATCTTTGTAGGGCCGTTCAAATTAAATTGAGTGTGATCTCACCCTCAACAACGATTTTTCCGATCGGCACATTCACTTGATCGCCTTGTAATTGCCCGCCGACCGAGAGCGAAAGATCCTTCACGTAATCGACGCCCACTACCTCGCCCAGAACGCGAGCCAAGCCCGAAACGTAGACCCCGCGGCCTAAATCCCAGCCTGCCCCCTCGGGCCCGCCACGCAACGGATGAAGAAAGGTCGCGAGCGCAGCGCGTGCCTGTTGCTCGACAGTGCCTGCTTCTCTCAAATTCTTCGCTGCGATCGTCGCGGTCACATCCAACGGAAAGTAATCGGGGCCCGCCACAAAAAGCCTTTGAGCTATGGCCACGTCAGCCGGCGCCCGAGTCTCGAGATACCTAAAGACCTCATCCCGTAAACCGGCTGAAGGTTGGGGCCGCGCCTCGGAACTCAGCGGAATGACGATCAATTTGATCCAACCGGCCCGCGGTACGCCGGCCTGATCCTGCATGGGAGTCGCGCGGGCAAACGCGATGCTCGCCGAGGCCTCATGCGCCATCGTCTCATAGTCCTGAAGTGTGACTGCGCGGCCGCGATGGTGAATGCTGAGCGGAGCGCGGCCCGCGAACTGCTCGAGCGTTTCACCATTCGCGCCACCTTCCCCAGCGCGCACATTCGTTATGCTTTGGATACCAGAAACCGATCCCAGCAGTTGGGTGATGGATTTGGCAGGCACATTTCCGGCGAGACCGCCTCCGGTGCGAAAACTCGCGGCGCTAATCGCCGCGCCCGGTGGCGGCACCATTCCCGCTTCGCCATCGCCGAACAGCAACAAGCCACTGGCATGATCCAAAACATAATGGCGATCGTTCCGGCCGGAATCGAAGAGATTGGAACGCTCTTCCCAACGCACCCACACTTGAATCACTTTCTTGGTCTTATCTCGAACCAGGCGCAGTCTGCCATCGCCATACATGAAGTCAGTTTGCGTGCCCTCTTCAGCCAGGCGCGCCTCGAGCTCGACCACAATTTTCGGATCATCCGGCGCAATCTGGAGCGCGATTATTCGCCACTCGGTATTGGCGCGCGCGCCGCTCAACTCCTGCACCTCAATCTGCTGACCGGGCAGAATGGGAACCTGACTGAACTGAAACATTTGATTGGTCATCCCGGTACTGGTACCCAGCGGAGTGTTAACGAAAGTCTGCTGCTGGGACGCCCAAACAGCATTTGACTCGATCTCAACCAGCGTCGGCGAAGAGGGCGGCCCATCCTCTTTCAATCGCCCGCGAAGCCAGTGCAGCGGCTGATCGAAGCGCGGCGATGCCACGCTGTCGTCTTCGGGAATGAACGAAATGATCCCAGGAAACCGCAGTTGTTGGGTCTCATCGTTAACTACAAGTTCACGCCACCCGCTGCCATTAAAGTATTCCCATATCAATTGGGGATGCGCATCGAGTTCGTCATCAACAACGTTCAGATATAAACCAAAGTTATTTACCGGTAGCTGCTTATCAAACCCGAGATATAAGGCCGCGGTGGTTTCTGCGATCTGTTGGTAAGGAGAGAAGGTCATTCCCGGCCAGCGGGCGTCGTCAGTGTGGTCTTCATAATGAAAATCGTTAAAGGTGAAAACCTCTTCGAAGTACTCAGGCCCACGCAACCACGAATATCCGAGAGTGAATGAGCTGACGACCGGCTGAGTGGGCACAGTAAAGTCCAGCGTCTTGGGATTGGAACCATCGGGCAGTTTGATCGATTGGCTGTTTCCGTAACTGCCGTTGACCAGGCGTACGCGCACCCACAGACCGTCTTCGTTATTGACCTCCACCGACACCATGTCTTTCGGGACCGGGAACTTGATCAATTTCGTATCCGTGAAGTCGTTCGTCACCGGAGGCAAACCCAGGGCGACCCACCGTTCGCCATTCCAGTACTCCCAGTTGACGATGGGAACGACACTCGGTTTGGGCAGGCCTTCGATATGGATTTCGACATTCGCGTCAGGTTTGCTGAAAATCTCGTCGAGCTTGAAATACATCGCCGAACCTGGGACCGGCGATTGTCCAAGCGGAAAGAACTCTTTGGTGAGATCCAGTGTCTTGCCGTCGCTGATGGCTTTGTAAGGAAGCAGTCCTTTAACTGCGCGCGGCGTAATGAGAACAGCAACCGCCCGCGCCGGATCCGGACTCACGCCGCGGAAAACGGCCCTGACACCTTCGAGCTGGAAGGTGAGTGAAAATGCCAGGCCAGCGGCTTCGTAAGTAAACACACAGGCGTCGAGTGTGTTGCCAGTGGATTTTGTAACCGGAGCCCCGAGACTCGGATCGTCGTAAGTAAAAGTAATGGGGACGCCAGGCATTACGCTCCCCTGTTTGTTTATCACTACAACCGTTAACTCTGAATCAGTTTTCGTATCGTCAACGACCGTTAACGAATCAAGCAGCCATCCCAGACTTTGGTCGATCTGGGTACGCACTTGCACGCCGGCGGCCACCGGCAAAAGCAACTGGGGATCAGGCGGAAGAGTTTGATCGAGACGGGCGCGAATCCAGTATGACTTGACGCCGTTCACCTCAGTCAATGCCGTCTGCGCACAGTCGGTGAGCAGATGGACTGAGCCCGAGCGCGTTAAGCCATTCGTCCCATCATGGCCTTTCTCTGCCGCTTCCAGACAGGACGGCTTAAAGGTCTTGAATCCTCGCCACACTTTGCCGTCCCAATACTCCCAAACTGTCTGTAACGGAGCTGAGCTGCCCTGTTCGAGATCGAACTGCACCTGCAACTCGGTCGCACCCGCGAAATTCAAAAGCGTCTTATGCGCGAGATAGATCCCATGCACGGTGGGTTTAAGTTTGAGTGCTTCAAACAAAGTGACCGGCTGGTTCTGCCTAACCTCTTCCGTGTGATCGATATACTGATCGCGTCCGGGCCAGAGACTCACGACTTGAGCAAGTCTGGCAGCGGCTACACCGATCTCCTGTTCGGTTTCAAAAACAATTTGCTGCGAGCTTCCTGGTGGCGGCGGCGCTGCCACTTGAGTTCGGGCCGGAGCTGATGTGTTCGCGGCGCCCTCACTCAAACTGAATACAATCGGCGCGCGGGCCGCTTGCGCCGGAACCAACCGCAAGCCGAGCAGATCCAGAAAGGCCAGCTTTTTTCTGGCTGGCGCCTGATTCAGACGCCGCAAGATCGCCACGACGAAGCGCGCGAAAATCTGACCCAATGCCGCGCCGGCGCTATTGTTGGGCGGCATCCAGTTCGGGACATGCCCCGGGAGACGCTGCCTGAACTCGGCAAAGATGACGTCGGCGCCGCGTTCGTCCATGGGGGGCGCCTGTTTGGCGATCATTTGGCCGCGCCCTCCTGAAGATAGAATGGATAAACCAGATTGTGGAGCGTGTTGGTAACGCGGACGCGATACTCGATTTCGATCAG
>DASQYL010000214.1:0-4125 GCA_035639235.1 Pyrinomonadaceae bacterium
TTCTTTTGACAAGCAATATGTGCGCGATTATCTGGAGCGCATTAAGTGGAACAAACAGCCTCCATGCCCCGAGTTACCGGCGGAAATCGCGCAAGCAACTACGAAGCGATACCTGGAAGCGTACGAGTTATTAACCGGAGAGAAGCTGTGACGCTCGGTCATGAGGGATGGCCGCTGAGCCAACTGGGCTGCATAATATGTTAACTCGCCCTCGCTCACGCTCGGGCTTCTGATACCAGGACTGAGACAATGCAAATTCGCCCCCGCCTCGAAGCCGTGATCGAAGACATGCTCGACGGCCGGATTATGCTGGACGAGGCCCTTGAAGAATTCGAGAAGCTATATATTCAGAAAGCCTACACGCGCAATAAGAAGCGCATCACTCACACCGCCGCCGCGCTTGGTATTCACCGGAATACAATTTCGAAGCGCGTGAGTTCCTATCGGATCGAAGATCGAAAAAACCAGGCAAACGGCTCTCGTCGCGCGATTCGCAAGGCTCATTGATCTGACCTCCGTCGCAGAAATATCGCGATTCTTCTGTAATTTCCCATTTAATATCGTCCGGTTGACAACACCTTGGGTCGTTAACTATATTTTCTTAGCACTCATAACTCCAGATTGCCAATACTGGAAAGTTAAAGGGTAGTTCTGATTTGTAAGTTTGTGTCCAAAATCACTCAATTGAGAGGAGCAAGACAGAAGTTATGGCAGTAAATATCAGGCCGCTTCACGACCGCGTCATCGTGCGGCGAATTGAAGAGGGCGAGCAAATTCGCGGCGGGATTATCATCCCGGACACCGCAAAGGAAAAACCGCAGGAAGGCGAAGTCGTGGCCGTTGGCGAAGGCAAGTATCGCGAAGACGGCACGCGCCAAACCCTGGATGTGAAACCCGGCGATCGAGTTCTGTTCGGCAAGTACAGCGGTTCAGAAGTGAAACTCGACGACGAAGAGTTTTTGATCATGCGCGAGGACGAGATTCTCGGAGTCATCCAGCGCGCGGCTGCCGGCAAGAAGGGCGGCAAGTAATCGACGGCTGAACCTCAGCCAAAGAATTCTTAACGAGGAGAATAGAGAAGATGGCAAAGCAAGTAGTTCATGGCGAGGAGTCACGCGCGGCGATTTTGCGCGGAATCAACCAGCTCGCCGATGCAGTGAAGATCACGCTCGGTCCCAAAGGCCGGAACGTCGTGATCGACAAGAAATTTGGTTCGCCGACGATCACCAAGGACGGTGTGACCGTAGCGAAAGAGATCGAGTTGAAAGATTCGCTCGAAAACATGGGCGCGCAGATGGTGCGCGAAGTCGCTTCCAAGACTTCGGACGTGGCCGGCGACGGCACGACCACCGCGACCGTTCTGGCGCAGGCGATTTTTCGCGAAGGGGTGAAGACTGTGGCCGCGGGCGCGAACCCGATGGCGCTCAAGCGCGGCATCGATAAGGCCGTCGCCCGCGCGACTGACGAGATTCATCGTTTGGCGAAGCCGGTTAAGGGCGAGATGATCGCACAGGTCGGTACGGTTTCGGCCAACGGCGATGCGACGATCGGCGGGATCATTGCGCAGGCGATGGACCAGGTCGGCAAAGACGGCGTCATCACCGTCGAAGAGTCGCGCACCATGGAGACTTCGCTCGAAGTAGTCGAAGGTATGCAGTTCGATCGCGGCTATCTGTCGCCCTACTTCGTGACTGACGCAGAGCGAATGGAAGCCAGTCTTGAGAACGCGTTGATCCTGATTCATGAGAAGAAGATCAGCTCGATGAAAGACCTGCTGCCGCTGCTCGAGCAGATCGCCAAGATGGGCAAGCCGCTTCTGATCATCGCAGAAGATGTCGAAGGCGAAGCGTTGGCGACTCTGGTGGTCAACAAGCTGCGCGGTACACTGAATGTCGCCGCCGTCAAAGCGCCGGGCTTCGGCGATCGGCGCAAGGCGATGCTCGAAGACATCTCGATCCTGACGGGCGGCAAAGTCATCAGCGAAGATCTCGGCATCAAGCTCGAGAACGTGCAGGTGCAAGACCTCGGCCGTGCCAAGAAGATCACGATCGACAAGGACAACACGACGATCGTGGAAGGCTCCGGCAAGCAAGGCGACATCGAAGGCCGGGTCAAGACCATCCGCGCGCAGATCGAGGAGACGACTTCCGATTACGATCGCGAGAAGCTGCAAGAGCGTCTGGCGAAACTAGTCGGCGGCGTAGCCGTGATCAAAGTTGGCGCGGCGACTGAGACCGAGATGAAGGAAAAGAAAGCTCGCGTCGAAGACGCCATGCACGCGACTCGTGCAGCGGTCGAAGAGGGTATCGTTCCCGGCGGCGGCGTGACGTTGGTGCGCGCGGCCAAGGTACTCGAGAAACTCGATGTGGCCAAGGACGGCGACTCAGACGAGCAAATTGGCGTCGCGATCGTCAAGCGCGCTCTCGAAGAGCCGCTGCGTCAGATCGTCCAGAACGCCGGTAAAGAAGGCGCGGTAGTCGTCGAGCGCGTGCGCGGCGACAAAAACGATCACTTCGGATTCAACGCTCAGACTGAAACGTTCGAAGACCTCGTGAAAGCGGGCGTCATCGATCCGGCCAAGGTCACGCGCACGGCGCTGCAGAACGCTGCGTCAATTGCCGGCCTTATGCTCACCACTGAAGCCATGGTTTCGGAGATTCCGGAAGAGGACAAAGCTCCGATGCCGGGCGGCATGGGCGGCATGGGGGGCGGCATGGGCATGTAATGCCGTAACGCAAACTGTCAGCGAAACGCTGATTCAATCTAACAGATTGATTTACCACGAAGCGGCTTCGATCGAAAGATTGAAGCCGCTTTTACACGTTTGTGTCAGTACCGGGAGCGGTAGCGACCGGATCATGTGATTCTTCACCGAACGACCTTGATCCGGTCGCTACCGTTCCCAGTTCTGACACCTCACTTTCCTTCCCGCATCTGCTCCTTAAAAGCCTCACGATGGATCTGATAAATCTGATGCGCCGGAACTTTCGGATGGCGGTCGAACGTCAGGAGCCCGTTTATCTCCTGCTCGATATCAGTAAGTTGCGTGTAGCAGAAACCGGCTAAGAACTTCAGTGACGCAATGCCACTCATCAAGTCTTCGTACTTGGCGGCGAACTCTTCCGGCGTCTTGAATGAGTCGTAAAAGCGATAGAGCAGGTCGCGTTGCTCCGGTGGGATACCCGGTGGAATGTTGAGGAAGCCGCCAATTTCAGAGAGGACAATTGGCTGACCGCGATACTTTGAACCACGCGCAAACAGAGGTTTCTCCGGCAGCCAGACCTTCATCGGCAATTGTCCGCCGGAAATTTTATCCAGGTACCGCGCTCGCAATTTTTCGGCAGTCGGCGTGTAGTCATGGATGGCACAGATGTCGCAGATGTCGGTGTGCTCCCAACCGTCGTTATCGATTACCGGGCGCGTCGCATCGAGCCGTCGCGTCGCGCGCACCATGCGTTCGATGAACGCGTATTGGCCCGCGTGCTCGGTCTGCAAACCTGGAAACCCCATACTTTCATTCACCGGAACCCAGGCGATGATGCAGGGATGGTTGTAATCGCGGCGTACCGCGCGCTGCCATTCCCCGGCCAATAACTCTTCACCTTCGGCCGACCATTCGCGTGCGTTGGGCATCTCTTCCCAAACCAGCAGGCCCAGCCGATCGCACCAATACAAATAGCGCGGGTCTTCGATCTTTTGGTGCTTGCGCGCGCCGTTGAAGCCGAACATCTTGGTCCAGCCAATATCGGTTTGCAGCGCTTCGTCCGTCGGCGCGGTCAGATAACCACCGGGCCAGTAACCCTGATCGAGCACCATGCGTAAATACGTCGGCTCGCCATTGATCATCACTTTGCCGTTTCGTAACTCGATACTCCGCATGCCGAAGTAGGATCGAACTTCGTCCAGCAATCGATCGCCTTCATAAAGCTTGACTTTCAAATCGTAGAGATGCGGCGAATGAGGATACCAAAGCTTCGCGTAAGGAATGTTCAGCATGAATTGACCGGTTGCGACGGCGGTTTCGTCTTCCTGTCGTTCGATTAGCTTGTCGCCGTCGTAGACTTCGACTTCGATTCGCCAGTTCGATGACGGCGCGTGCAGAAACACACTCATGTAGACGTTGTT
>DASQYL010000215.1:0-15638 GCA_035639235.1 Pyrinomonadaceae bacterium
GCTCCGGTTGTCGCCATTGCTTATTCGGGATGTGAGACGGGGCGTCCAACGAGGCCAACTACGCCAAACACAGATTAACACACCCGTACAGGGACCATCAATACTTGGTTTTGTTGAGATTTTTACCGGATTATTGGAGATAAATGGGATTGGAAATGATCCAAGGCTGGCCCGTCACAGGGCCCGGAAGCGAATCGAGATAGACTTCGGCCCGATAGATTCCGGGACCGTTGATCGCAAACTCTACCGTTGTTCCCGATCGCTGTTCGATAAAGTCGCCATTCTTCAGCAACGCGATTCGCGATGGCACAGGTGTTCTCACCGAGAGTCTCGTTTGCGCCTCAACAGTCGCGTCGTCTCCCATGGTCTTATCAGAGTTACTGATCGAAAAATCAAAGCCCGTGGCGTTTGAAAAAATGTCGAAGGATATATAACAGTGTCCGAGCGCGAGCGCTTCCAGCAATGAATCGCGCGTCAGGCCGATTCCCTTCCTGATTAGAACGTGAGTGCGAACCACTCGAAAGCTGCGTTCATATGGATCGAGTTTCAATCCAATTAGTTGTTTTCCTGAGCCGTCGTTCAGGCTCGCGCCAATATTCGAATGCGCGTCGTTGCCGGCAATAGCGATTGATTTGTTTTTTCTTTCGAGCATCGCGGCGTCCCACTGTTGTAGGTTTGCCGCCGGTCGCGAGAAGAAATTCGCAAACATCAAGTCGGCGTAGCTTCGATAAGACCAAAGCCCATCAAAGAACATCGTTATGGGTCTAATCTCTCGCGCGTTTGTAAAGAGGTTATAGACTTCGACGCCAGTCGCGGCCGTCGATCGCCAGCTTTCTGATTCAGATGGGTACGCAACGAACGATAATCCGCCGTTGCGCTTTTGTTCTTCGACGATCTCCTGCGTCGCACGCGTGCTGTCGGTCGCCGCGTCTGATGCTCCCGGAATTAAGAGCAAGCGATCATTATTCGCGGTGACGACTTCGTTGCCGTTGATGAACAGAATGTCATCGTGAACTCCGTTCAACGTCATCGCAGACGTGTCGAAATTGGACTGCGGGTGCTCAGTCATGATGACGAAATCCAGTCCGTTGGCTTTGGCCGCTGCGATCAACTCCGAAAACGTTCCGGTGCTGTGGCCGCCCAGAAACGAATGAACGTGAATGACGCCTTTGTAATCGACATACTGATTTTCAGAATCGGCCGGAACTTGCTGGGCTGAAAGTTGCTGTATCGCGATCTGTAGTTTGCGAAGACGATAACGCCGGTAGGCAAACGGAACCTGCGAGGCGATGATCAATAGCAGAATCGCAAGAAGCAGTTTGCGTTTCATGCGGTTATTCTTCGAAATCGACTTTCGACATCGTCTCGGTGATCGTGCGCCCGTACTCGACTGCCTTGACGTGCTCAGGATGAACCGTGTAGGCATCGAGCACTGATCGATCCTCAAAGCGCGCAAACAATCCGGTATCAAAAGAATTATGAGCGCGCAGGAAATCGAAACCAACGGCGAAGTCCTCTATGCCGGGAACGATATTTCGCAAAGCGCTCAACATCGCCCGATGCTGATCGCGCGCTGACGGCGGCACGTCCGCGCGATATTTCCACGCTACGATATGAATCACCATATTTTTTTGCTTACCTTCGAGATTACTTCAAGTATTTATCGAACCACTCCAGCGTTCGTTCCAGCGCATCAACCCGATGCTTCGGCTCGCGCAATCCGTGCCCTTCACGCGGATAGCGAACGAAAACTGAATCGACACCGCGACGCCGCAGCGCCATGTACATCTCTTCAGCCTGCGTAACAGGCACGTCGTTGTCCTGTTCGCCGTGAATAAGCATCGTCGGCGTTTGCACCTGCCGGACGTAACGCATCGGCGACCACTGCCATAGCAGTTCGTAATTGTCCCACGGGAAGCCGCCAAACTCCGCATGAATCAGATCCTGATAGAGCGACGTCGAATAGAAACTGATCAAGTTGCTGACACTTGCGACTGAAACCGCAGCCTTGAAACGCGGCGTTTGCGTGATGATCCAATTCGTCATGAATCCGCCGTAGCTTCCGCCGGTAACTCCCAATTTGCTTTGATCGATCCAGGAAAATTTTCGCAATGCTTCATCGACCCCGGCCATGAGATCGCGATAATCGCCGCCACCCCATTCGTTGATTGAGCCGTCAGAAAATCTCTGCCCATAGCCGTTCGATCCGCGCGGATTGAGATAGAGCACGGCGTAACCGCGCGCGGCCATGATTTGAAAGTTCGCGTTGAATGCATAGCCGTACATTCCGTGTGGACCACCATGAATGTTGAGCAGCAGAGGATACTTGCGATCCTCGCGCCAGCCGGCCGGTTTAATTATCCACCCCTGCGTCTCAGTTCCGTCAAAGGTCCGAAAACGAAATTCCTGCGGTTCGATGAGATTCGCTGCGCGGCGAAAACCATCGTTGTGATAAGTGATGCGAATCAGCGTGTTGCCGCGGCCAATCCAAACTTCTCCAGGGTGCGTAGGGTCGCTGATAACTGCGGCCATCGACGCGGCGCGAATTGGGAAACGGGCTTCGCCGGAAATCATCTCGCCGGCATCAAGTTGCTGCGCGAGACTGAAACTCGTCGTCTGCATTCGTTGATCGAGAATAGTCGGCGCGGTCGAATCGAGTGACCCTTTGAATTCCTCGGCAACTGGTTTGATCTCGCTGATCGCGCCGAAAACCGGATCGATTTTGTCTCCATTCAAATCGGTTCGAAACACCAGTGTCTGCCCGTGATCGTTTGCGAGGAAGTAAATCGCGCGACTGTCCGATTGCCAGCGCGGGTTCCGCGCGCGCCGATCCTGCGAAGCGGTCAGCTCGCGTCGCACATCGCCGGTTGCCGAAACAATCCACACGTGCGTGTCTTCGGCCACGCTGTCGATAGTTGTTACGTCACGCTTCGTAGCGGTGTAAGCAATCCACTTTCCGTCAGGCGACCAGGTTGGTTCGTACTCGCAACCGGCGGTCGCGGTAATCTGTCGCAATTGTCCCTGCAAGTTCACCGCAAAGATGTCGGAGTTGTTATTGGCGTCGGGATCGGGTTCATGATTTGATAGAAATGCAATCTCGTCTCCCCGCGGACTAAAGCTCAGCGCGTGGTCGTAGTACATTCCCGATGTCAATTGACGCGGCTGCGGCGCATCGATGTCTGCGATCCAAATATGAGTGCGTAATCGATCAGAAAATGACGTGCGCGATTTGTATTGGATGCGGTCTATCACGCGCGGATCGTCACTCTTATTAAACTCTTCTTCACTCGCAGAGACATACGCAATCATTCGTGAATCAGGCGACCAGGCGAATGGTTCTTCTGCATAAGTAATAAAGTAGTTCGTGTCACGTACTTCAGCGATGTAACGCGGCATTGCACGCGTAGGCCCAGTCAACCAAATCCCTCGTTGGCCTTCATGTGTCGCGAGGAAGGCGATGTTTTTTCCGTCCGGTGACCAACGCGCGTTACTCGCGTTCCAGCCCGGTGGCAACAGTGCACGGCCAGCGAAGCGAAACGACTCCCAATTTCTTCTTGGCTCCGGCTGACGGCTGGTGGGCGGTCCCGACGGGAATCGCTCGCCGGCTCGGACAATCCACAAAGTGCTGGCAGTTTCGTTCGCCTCGACGGTCGCGAGCGAATAGACGATCCATTCGCCGCTGGGAGAGATTTGCGCATCGCTGACAGTTGCGACGCGCAGGATGTCGGCCGGGGTTAGTTGCCGCGGTTGGCCGTTTACGAATGAAAGTGCGAATAAGAGAAGCGGAGCGGCGAGTAAGAATCGCTTGCGAGCGCGCATCATGGATCGTGTCAGAACCGCCTGCGGTAGCGGCGGTTAGCCTTCCCAGTAAGTTAAGCGAGAGATTGACCGCCTGCTACCGCGGCGATTTTGGGCTCCATCGTCACACGGATAAATCAACTGGTAAGTTTTTTCAAGTGATCGTTGAGGAGATCCCACACCAGTCGCACATGTCTCTCAGCCGTGCGAATGTTGCCGATTGACAATCGCAGCGTGAGCTTGCCGTTTAGTTTCGTGTGCGACAGAAATGCTTTTCCAGTTGCGTTCACGCCGTGCATGATCGCTTCGTTCAAATCATCCTGATTGTTGATCGACCCGCTCACGCGACGCGCGCGAAAACAAACCAACGCAAAGGGTGTCGGCGCCATCAGTTCCCAATCGGGCGATGCTTCAACCCACGACACAAATAGTTGGGCGAGTCGACAATGCTCGCGAATTCGCGCAGCCAATCCTTCATGACCAAAGTAGCGAATGATCATCCAAAGCTTCAGCGAACGAAAGCGGCGGCCAAGCTGGACACCGTAATCCGATCCGCTACGCACTTTCTCCTGTTCCGGGGTGCGCAGATATTCAGGCACCAGCGAAAATGCGCGCCGCAGCAAATCAAGATGCCGGCAGTAAAGAACTGAACAGTCGAAGGGAGTGAATAACCACTTGTGCGGATTGAGTACGAGCGAGTCAGCGCGATCGCAACCGTCCAGGACATATCGCATCTCTGGCACAATCGCGGCTGAACCGCCGTAAGCTGCATCAACATGCAGCCACAATTTATTTTCCTCACAAATTTCGGCAATCGCCGGAACCGGATCGATGCTCGAAGTCGAAGTTGTCCCCACTGTCGCGACTACACAGACAGGCTTGATGCCGTCGCGCTTGTCTTCGTCGATCGCCTCGGCGAGCGCGTCCGGTCTCATCCTGAATTGATTGTCCGCCGCAATCTTTCGCAATGCTCGTTGGCCCAAACCGAGCGTAATGATTCCTTTATCAATCGACGAGTGCGCTTGTTCGGACGCGTACACGCGCAGCAGCGGCAAATCGTTCCGGCCACTCATGCCTTCTTCGCGAACGCGCATTTCAACATCTTCCCGCGCCGCCGCAATCGCATGCATGCTCGACACCGAAGCGGTGTCGTAGATGAAACCGCTCATGCCGGCATCAAGGCCCAGCATTTGCCGCAGCCAATCAAGCGTCACCTCTTCAAGCTCAGTCGACGCCGGCGAAGTCCGCCACAACATCGATTTGACATCGAAAGCCGCACTCAACAACTCACCAAAAATTCCCGGAGCAGAAGTCGAGGTCGCGAAGTAGGCAAAGAAGGAAGGATGACTCCAATGTGTGAGCGCCGGTACAATCAGTCGATCGACGTCGGCGATAATTTCCGACATTGGCTCGCCCTCTTCCGGCGGACTCGGGGGCAATTGCGCTTTCAAATCGCCCGGCTCAATCTGGGAAAGGACCGGCAGCCCTTCGATTCGATCGAAGTAGTCCGCAATCCAATCGATCAGTTCGTGACCACGACGACGAAACTCTTCGGCTGACATGTCGCCGAGCGACTCTTCGCGTTCCTTTGCGTCTTCGCGTCTTTGCGTGAGACTCATACGTTATTCAATCAATCCGTTAACTACCCGAGAAATCCCGTTCTTTACGAGTTCGACATTGAAGGTGATGAGTAAGCCCAGTCTCTTGTCAGCCAATGTGAGGTATGTCAATAACTGCTTCTTGTGCACTGGAGCGATTGTATCAATGGACTTGATCTCCACTACAAACTTGTTTTCGACGATTAGATCTGCGCGAAATCCAACGTCCATTCTGATCGGTTCGTGAACCAGCGGGATGCCTTGTTGCCGTGCAACCGCGATGCCCCGCTTGGTTAGTTCGTAAGCCATGATTGTTTCATAACGGATTCAAGCAAACCCGGTCCGTAGCTGGAGTGAGTCTTGAAAGCGACATCGACGATTTCTCTTGCAATCTCGTTCTTAGTCATTTCAGAGATGGTTCACGCAAAGGGCGCTAAGGCGTTAAGAGAATTAAAATCTCAACGGCTGTAGCGGTCTCGGCTGCGTCCCTTCGAAGAACCAACTTGCGCCAACGCGCAGCCGATGATGCCAGGTGGGCAGGCGCGCAGTATAAAGCGCGAAGCGAGCTTGGCGCGCCAGGGGTCCACCGATTACTTTGCCTCCGGTTAGCACTGCCGCATGTTCTGTCCCCAGGCTTACCGCTTCCCCCAGCTCGGCGAAGTGCTTTGATTTGAGCTCATCGCTTTGGATGAGCGCGCGGACATTGCGTGCACAGAGATGTGCTTGTTGCAATGCCAACTGCGCCGTCCCCGCGAGCGTGGGCGTCACGTCCGGATAAAAGGCGACGTCGCCCAGTGCAAAGATGCTAGGACGATGACGAACCTGGAGCGTTGGCTCGACCATAATCAATCCACGACGATCTCGTTCCACATTCAGTGCATCGACCAGTGGATTCGTCTGCACACCTGCGACCCAAACGACGCCGGCGGTCTGCAGCACGGTTTGCTCGTTTCGATGTTCAAGCGTGATGCTATCCTCAGTCACTCGCACGACGCGGGTTTCCGTATGGATTTCAACGCGCTCTTCTTCGAGCGCATTCTCCACATACTGGCGAATTTCTTCTCCCATTCCGGGAACCAGACGATCTGCCATCTCAACGATCACGACGCGGGGCTCGCCACGTAAGGCGCGTCGTTTCACCGCGTCGCGCAGCAGCGCGGCCATCTTGGTCGATAACTCGACCCCGCTAGCGCCGCCCCCGACGACCGCAAAGGTTAATTCACTTCGCACATCTTGCGGCGCAGTCTCAGGCGGAACATTATCGAGCTTCCGGGTCATCAAGCGTCTCAAACCGTCGGCATCATCGAGAGTGCGAAACGGAAGAGTAAACTCTTCCGCGCCCTCAACGCCTGCATAATTCGTAATCGCCCCAGGTGAAAACACCAGCACGTCATAGGTCAATGGTTCTGCATAATTGTGAAGTAACACCGTTTGCGCGTCAGCATCGATTTTGGTCACCTGTGCGCGGACAAATTCAGTCCGCCCGTCAAGCAGTTCGCGATAACTCGGCGCGATGTGCCAGGCTTCGACTTCGCCGCTCAAATACTCATAGAGCATCGGTCTGAAGAGAAAGTGATCGGGGTCGCTAACCAGCGTCACGTCTCCAGCGCCGGCCAGGTCCAGGGCCGTAAACAGGCCGCCGAAGCCGCCGCCAATGATTACAATTTTCGATTTATGCTCAGCCATTTAGTCGAATCGTGCTCTAAAGAGCGCCGATGTTATCAGACAATCGCGAGCCGGGCACTACCCATTGGCCCATCCTGAGCTTGCCACTGGCCCAACTGAAATGTTAACTTTTCGTTCGTTATGCAAATTTTCGCGGTTTGTCGGCGTATTTAGCGACTTACTGCGGTCCAGGAGGACCATTTTCAGTAGTGGCATTAGCAAGAGAAGCAAAAGAAAAAATCGTCAATGACTTTCGAGCACATGATTCAGACACCGGGTCAGCCCCGGTCCAAATCGCGCTGTTAAGCCAGCGAATCAACGAACTCACCGAGCATTTCAAGATACACAAGAAGGACAATCATTCGCGGCGCGGTCTGCTGATGATGGTCCAACAGCGACGGAGTTTGCTGAACTATTTGAAGAATACTGACATCCAGCGATACCACGAGGTTGTGGGACGGCTGGGTCTGCGACGATAATAAGACGAAATTAACGAAGAGAATCTTCGACTCTCTCAGGACAAGGCACGCGTTTTCGAAGAGCTTGCTCCGAGCCGAACGTGACGGCGATACCGGAAAAAAGACGACGCGAGCTGCCTACAATATCGGAAGGCGGCAAGAGCTTCACGGCCAGGCTCTGCCGCCTTCTCTTTTTTCAGTTCGGAGTTCCGCCTTTAGGCGGCTGACTTCACGATGAGCCGCCTGCAGGCGGAACTCCAAACGAAAATCGCAGCGGATGAGACGCTGCGTACCGGCGCTTCTCGCCGGACTCAAGGAGACTAAAAATGACAGTGAAGAAATATTTGAAAGAATCAATCAGGGTTGGCGATCGCGATTTGACCGTAGAAGTCGGGCGCGTCGCCAAACAAGCCGACGGATCGTGTGTGATTCGCTACGGCGACACGATGGTTTTGTGCGCCGCAGTTGGCGCGCCTAACCCGCGCGAAGGCGTGGACTTTTTTCCGCTGACGGTTGAATACCGCGAAGCGAATTACGCGGCCGGGCGTATTCCCGGGAACTACTTTCGACGCGAGGGTCGGCCGAATGAAAAAGAAGTTCTGACCAGCCGGCTCATCGACAGACCTTGCCGGCCATTGTTTACCGAAGGCTATCGCAACGAAACGCAAGTGATCTGTTCGGTCATCTCAGCCGATCCCGATAACAACCCCGACGTGATTGCGATCACCGGCGCGTCCTGCGCGTTATACCTCTCGGACATTCCCTTTGCGAATCCGGTCGCCGGCGTGCGCATCGGTTTGATAGACGGACGGTACGTCGTGAATCCGACTTACGACGAAGTTCGTGAATCGCGACTCAACCTAATTGTCGCCGGCACCGAAGAAGCGATCGTCATGGTCGAAGCGGGCGCCCACGAAGTGACCGAGGCGATCATGGTCGAAGCTTTGATGCTTGCGCACAAAGAGATCAACCGTCTATGCCGCTGGCAGAAAGAGCTTTACAAGGCGCTTGAAATTGAGAAGCGGCCCATCGAACCTTTGGCGCTGAATGAGGAAATGATTGGCGAAATCGAGCGTAATTATGCCGAACGGTTGCGCGCGGCGCTTGATACTACCAGCCAGGAAAAGCGGGCCAGTTATGCAGCTGTCGATGCTTTGAAGAAAGAAGTTGTCGAAAGTTATCCCGAAGATCAAGCCGAGCAGCGAACGATGGCGAAGACTTCTTTCGATCATCTGAAAGAAAAGATTTTTCGCGACGACATTCTTAATCGTCGCCGCCGGCCCGACGGTCGCCGGTTTTCAGAGATACGGCAAATTGCCTGCGAAGTAGGCTGGCTGCCGCGCACTCACGGCTCGGCACTATTTACGCGAGGTGAAACGCAGGCGCTGGTCACGGCGACGCTCGGCACGAAAGAAGACGAGCAGTTCATGGATGATCTCGAAAAGGGTGAGGTAAAGCGAAAGTTCCTGTTGCATTATAACTTCCCGCAATATTCGGTCGGCGAAGTTGGCAGATTTGGATCCTCGTCCCGACGTGAAATTGGACACGGTGCGCTAGCGCGTCGTGCGCTCGAAGCCGCCCTGCCGGACGACACCCAATTCCCTTACACAATCCGCATCGTGTCAGACATCACTGAATCGAACGGTTCATCGTCGATGGCCAGTGTCTGCGGCGGCACCCTGGCGATGCTGGATGCGGGTGTGCCCATGAAAGCGCCTGTCGCAGGTGTGGCCATGGGTTTGGTGATGGAGGGAAACAAGTACGCGATTCTTACAGATATCGCGGGCGCGGAGGATCATTACGGCGACATGGATTTCAAAGTCGCCGGGACGCGCGAAGGCATTACCGCTTTGCAAATGGACATCAAGATTGCCGGCGTCAACGCGCAAATCATGGCTGAGGCGCTCGAGCAGGCAAAGAAGGGCCGCTTGTTCATTCTCGACACCATGCAGCAAACTCTGCCTGAGGCTCGCGAAGCAATTTCTCCGCACGCGCCGCGAATTATCAAAATCAAAATTAATCCCGACAAAATTCGCGACGTCATTGGACCAGGCGGCAAAGTCATCCGCGCGCTGGTCGAAGAGACCGGAGCGAAGATCGACGTCGAAGACGACGGCACCGTTTCGATCGCGACCGCCGACGGCGCTGCTGCTGAAGCCGCAGTCAATCGCATTCGCGGGCTGACGGCAGAAGCCGAAATCGGCCAGACCTACGTCGGGACGGTTAGCCGCATCGTTGACTTCGGGGCCTTTGTCGAAATTTTCCCGGGCACCGATGGGCTGCTGCACATTTCCGAAATCGCCGATCGCCGCATTCGCGACGTGCGGGATGAACTAAAAGAAGGGCAGCAGATTCTGGTGAAGTGCATCGGCAAAGAGGGCAATAAGATCAAGCTGTCGCGAAAGGCGGTGCTGCGCGACGAGAACCGAAATGCCGAAGCTGCGGCCAATCAGGATTGAGAAATCCTGGAGTTCTTCCGAGAGCGGGCGAGGTTCATGTCGCCCGCTTTTTAATTGCCTGCAACCTGCCCAAAATCATTGTTTTAAATTGGAATGACCCTGGCATTAGGTCTGTTTTCTTAACAGGCTTATCAGCAAAAGTGACTTGGCGGCTTGTATTGATTACAGGTCTGATTGCCGCTTTCTGCGGAGTTGGCTTTCGAGTTTTGGTCTCGGAATGTAGGAAGAACTGTCGCATTACTGCTTTGATTGATTCGAGGAGGGAGTGCCTAAGCTAATGAGGTCTCGGTTTTCTAAAACCCTTACAACAATGATCGGTCTTTTGTTGGTCGTCGCCGTGCCAACCCAGGCCAGCCCCATCAAGTTCGTTGATGTCATCAACGTGATGGGCGACCTGCAAGGTGGCGGTCAGTTGCAGCAGCTCAAGCTGCGGGCATCTCTGCAAGACCCAACGACAAAGACCCAGGCCCCATCAACTACCATCGCTACTAATGTGACATCGGCGCTGGAAACGGATTCGTCAGCAGCGACAACTGCGACAACGAACGCAGCGGCCGCGCCCCCCGTGATGAGTGGCATCGAGGTCGCGCCGCAACAACCACAAACCGACGTGCAGGTGTTCCAGCAGGATTCGGTTGACGGCACAATCTGCGATTGCGGCGAGATACCGTCGGTGGGCCGTAGCTTTCCGATCTGGCCTTTCTTCGCTCTGATTCCGCTTGTGTGCGTAACGGGCGTATGTACTCATCACCATCATCCGCCTCCGAGTCCGACTCCGCCCACCACGCCGACTCCGGAAGTGCCTGAACCTACTTCATTGTTGTTGCTCGGCAGCGGCATTGTCACCCTAACAGCAGCCGCGCGTCGACGCTATGGCAAGAACCGCGCGGATAGAGACGCCGCTTCAAAGACGGAGGGCGAATAATGAATTCGAACGCACCCACAAATTCTATGCGCGCAAATTGTAATGCGATCAAGTTTGCTTTTGGCGTACTGATTGCAGCTTCGCTGCTGCTTGCCTGCACTTCAAGCACTTATGCGGCAAACAAGAAAAAGAAGAAGGTTAATTACGGGCAATTGGAAATCTCAACAAACCCGGGCGGTTTTCCGTTGCGCATCGACGGTCAACCGCAGGGCGACACGTCGCAGACAGTGCGCGTAATTGAATTACAGCCGGGCCATCACGTCATTCAAATAGATTTGCCGAGCGGCGAACGTTGGGTAAGAGATTTCGATATCGTTCAAGCACGCAGAGTTTGTGTGAACCTGAACTATCATCCAAAACAAATTACCTTCACCAAGTCTCCATGCCCCTTTCCGGTGAATGTCTCAGCGCCGAGTTCGGTGAACGACGGTGATCTGATCACGTTCACTTCCGATGTTTCATACGCCGGCAATGCGCCACTGAATTACGCGTGGACCGTCACGCCGGGTGCGGCGAAGATCGTCAGCGGCGCCGGTACCGGCACCATCACCGTCGACTCCACAGGTCTCGGCGGCCAACGCGTGACGGCCAACCTGGTCGTAGATGACGGCTCGGGAGATGCGATGTGTCGCATCAACGCCCAAGCCTCGACCAACGTGGTTGGGAAAACACTGCCGCCACCCGAATGCCGGCCGTTCGATCAATTCCTTTCGGTTGCCTTCGACGACGACAAGGCTCGCTTTGATAATCTGGCGATCGAATTACAGAACTCGCCCGATACGACCGCCTACATCGTCATCTACGCCGGCAAGAACAGCCGTGCCGGACAGGCAGACTTGCTGGGCAAACGTTCTATGGATTACCTGACAATTACTCGTGGCGTCGACGCGCGGCGACTTGTATTCGTCAACGGCGGCTATCGCGATCAGGATTCCATCGAAATCTGGTTGTGTCCGCCGGGCGCGCATCCGCCGCAACCGACGCCCACCGTGCAGCCTGGTGACGTGCGGCCCGCCCAGGAACGCACGCGCCCGCGCAAGCCGCGGCGTAGGTGATCGTTAATAATTTGCGCCCTTCGGACGTGGGGCGTTTCCAAAAGCAGGTAACGATGCCCGCCATCGTCGCCTGCTTTTTGTTGCTGGTTGACCTTCGGTTTCGCGCTGTGTTAAGAAATTCAGTGTTACCCCGGAAATAGCTCCCCTGTTTTAAAGCCCTCGATAAATCAATAATTCAGATTCCCCGCGGAGGGATTGTTATGGCCGACGAAGGTGGCGGCAGCGCAGGTGTCGTTGCTGTCCTGGTGATTTTTCTAATTGTAATCGTGGCGGCGTTCTTTGCGTGGCGTGGTGGTCTGTTCGGCGGTCGAAATACGAAGATCAACGTGAACGTGACCACACCGCAGCCATCGCAACAGAGCCAACCGGCGGCGCCGCGGAGTTCTCCGTGAGCGCACAATTGAATCTGAGACCTTATTAATAAAGGAGAATTCTAAAAATGGGTGACAACGGTGGAGGCGGTAGCAGCGCAGGCGTGGTCGCCGTGCTCGTGATTTTTATTATCGTAGTAGTGGCGGCGTTCTTTGCGTGGCGTGGCGGGTTGTTTGGGGGCAAGACTAATAAAGTCGATATCAACGTGACGACGCCGAAGTGACGAGTCTTAGCCCCATCTTACGGGAGCGTGCTTTCCGACGATCTATCTTCGTGAGATTTTTCGGGCGGCGCTAAGAGGCGTTGTGTGTTGGCGGCGCCTGTGAGTTCATCGAGATTCAGTCGAATCGAGCCACCCGCATCCGAAAACGCTGCGGCGCGTTGGGCTCGCCGATGTCGAAACAGCAATGCGCCAATCAGACCACCGATGCCAAGACAGACGATCAGCGACAATCCGGAACTCTTCAGCACGGCGATCAGCACACCCGCAGATGTCTGAGTTAAATATTTTTGCAGCTTCTCGTATAAATGCGGATCGTCGCCTAGCCACTGCACGACCTGTTCGTACTTGACTTGATCGATCAGTGCATTCGCCGTCTTTTCATCCGGCGCATTGAAGACGAAAACCGAATAATTACCAACGCGTCGATAGGCGCTCGGGACCGGCTGTCCCTGGGCTTTCAATTCAGCAATTTTCGTCCAGATGCGCGAGTCGTTGTCGATTGAAATTTGAGGCGTAGTGAATTCCACGATGACCAGTTGGGACGGTCCGTAGTTCGCCGCCACGGCTTCCGCTCCTCCATCGAAGCTCAATTCCTTGAGCACAGGTTGGTTCGGGAAGCTCTGAATCAATCCCCATGAATCCACCGCATAGATGGCCTTACGTTGGGCTACCTCCCATGTCGGCAGGTGCTGTACCAGGACGGGCACCTCGCCCTCTCCTTTGTCGAGCGTGGCCGCGAGAAGGCTCGCGAATTTGACGGCGTATTGACGATCTTCCCTACTTTGAGCGGAAACCAGAACAGAATTCTTACCCTTAAAGAAAACAATCCCCACATCAATAAGAGTGCTGACCGTCCCAACGACTGCTGTTGGTGGATCTAAATCTGGCCCACGTGAACTGCGCAAAGCGGTAAAGCTCGCATACGCCTCAGAATCTGTCTCCCACGTGAGCAATCTCACGCGCACTTCGACTCCATCATTGGAAGTATAATTACCGCCAGCAATAGACTTTGGCTGAATGGTCCCGGGCGCATCTTTTACATTGCTCGGCCTCATTTCGGTTGCCGTTCCAATTACCCGAAAAGCACCAATTTCCGAGGGGAGTACCTTGCTGGGCTCTGACCGGGATATTGGTGTATCTGCGCGAGCATTACAATGCAGCAAGGTCAGAATTACGAGTATCGCAATTCTGATCGGCATTTCGATTCGTTTTGAGTTCTTAGAGATAGACAGACGCATACTTCCGATTAGAACCCAGCGACACTTGAAAGTTTCCGAACCTCAGTCTCCTAATTGGAGTCTAATGCCACTGGCGGAGTTGTCGCAAAATGAGGTCGGCGTAGTGACGCGGGCTATTAATGTTGTGAAGGGTGGTGGTACCGCCAATCTCGCTCGCGTTGTCGACGACGACGTCGCCGAATCCGAGGATTCGTTGCGGAATGGAGGCTGAGACGGTGACATCTTGAATCTTCGCTAATGGAATATTTCGCGTCGTGCGCGCTATTAACCCGTAGTCGATCTCGATCTTAGAATCCGTCAGCGTGTATCGCACCATGTTTCGTTTGAGATGATAGTACGCCGGAATCAAAAGGAGACTCAGCGCCACGGGGAGCGAGATGTACCACGGAATATCCGGCAACCAGCCACGCGCGCTAATCACCGCCAACAGAATTGTAATCAGGATCGCCCCGATGACGGCCGAGGCGTACCCAATCTTAATGAAAAGCATGGTCGGACGCGCGCTAAAGATAACGCTCTCAACGTCATCATCGGCGTAACGGGTGGGCACGCTGCTGGACTGACGCGCGATGCGAGTCTCTTCCGGATCGTGAGTCGCTGCTCCGCAGTGATTACAGAATCGGCTGTTTGGATCTAGCTGTGCGCCGCATTCGGGACATCGCATCGTGTTCACCTCTTGCGCCATATACGACGACGCGATTGGGGATGTTCGTGAATCATCGACATGATACCAGCAGAGCCGGCTAGACCAAATAAAAGACGGCCGCCCGAAGACGACCGCCTTTGCACTTACTTAATCGTCGGCAGATCATTGACTCATCAATTGTAATTTCCCGTCGGGCAGTCTCACCGTGGAAACCGTTCGTTCATAAATCGTTAGCGGCTCAGGCTCCTTCGCCTGCAGCCGAGTTAATTGCGTGCGACTAATCGATCTTGCGTACACTGCCGCGTTTGGATCCCGCAACAGTGAGTACCTCCGAGAAATTCGGCGTACGTATTCCTGCGTCTCGGCGTAAGGCGGAATCTGCCAACCATACTTTTCGACGGCGCCTTCTCCGGCATTGTATCCAGCGAGCGCAAGGTTTACATCACCGTCAAAGTGATCGAGCAGGAAACGCATATACCGCGCACCGCCTTCAATGTTCTGCCGCGCATCAAAAACATTCGTAACGCCATACCGGATCGCTGTGCCTGGCATCAGTTGCATCAATCCTCGGGCACCCTTTGGCGAAACGGCGTGCGACTTAAAACTCGACTCCTGATGCATCACTGAGTAAAGCAACAAAGGGTCGACGCCATTACTTGTTCCTGATCGAATCAGGTAACTGTCGACCTCCGCGCTTCCAGTCGTATATCCCCGGAGGGCGTTTGATGCCGATAACGGGAGAGGCATCAACGTCGGAGATACCAACGCTGATACACCGCCTATTGATTCAGGGTTTGCACTGACTGCCGGGGAACTCCTTCGCGATGGCTTCGTCGATTTCGTGACTGATGGTTTGGGCGAGTTAACAACGACCGGATCAGCCGCTTTCACGGCGTTTCGAAAATCGAAGTTGTCGATTGAATACTCCGTCCGTTGCGCGAAGACGGAAGCAGAAGCTAATAGCACAGTGGCGATTAATAAGGGGAAGCGCATTTATTTGTGACTCAAGTGCATTCGGCGGGCGCGAGGGCGGGCTAACGTTGGTCCGCTCAGCCATTATAACAAAACGGTTAAAGACCTGCCAAACATTTTGACATCCCATGCAAAAAACTGGCATCGCAAAAATGCGCTTAGTGGTGGCTAAGTAGTTGTAAATCATGTAGTATGCGCGCGCACTCTAAGACGATCAGCGACTACTATT
>DASQYL010000216.1:0-10404 GCA_035639235.1 Pyrinomonadaceae bacterium
GCCGCGATGAAGAAAATTTGGGAGTTGTTTGGACAGCGATGAACGGCCACAGAGACACAAAGACACGGAGAACGTTTAGCAATTCAAAATGTTTGTTTATCTCCGTGTCTCTGTGTCTCTGTAGCATATAAACAAAACATAATGAGCGCGATCAACAAAATAGTGCTTGCGTATTCCGGCGGCTTGGACACGTCGGTGATGTTGCGTTGGTTGAAAGAGAAATATCGATGCGAAATCGTCTGCTATTGCGCCGACGTGGGCCAGGGCGCGGAGATGGAAGGGCTGGAAGAAAAAGCGAAAGCTACCGGCGCGTCGAAGCTCTACGTCGAGGACCTGCGTGAAGAGTTCGTGCGCGATTATGTTTGGACATCAGTCAAGGCGAACGCGGTTTATGAAGGCGTCTACTTGATGGGCACGTCGCTGGCGCGGCCAGTCATCGCGAAGAGGCAGATTGAAATCGCGCGGCAAGAGAACGCCGACGCGGTCGCCCACGGCGCCACCGGGAAAGGCAACGATCAAGTTCGCTTTGAACTCACGTACTACGCGTTACAGCCGGACATCAAAGTAATTGCGCCGTGGCGTGAATGGGAATTCGGCGGGCGCACGGATCTAATCGCCTATGCCGAAGCTCACGGGATTCCGGTGACGGCGACGGTGGATAAGCCCTATTCGACAGATCGGAACCTCATGCACGTTTCTTATGAAGGCGGAATTCTCGAAGACCCCTGGGCCGAGCCGCCGGAGAATATTTTTCAGATGACGGTCTCGCCCGAACACGCGAAGGACGAGCCAGAGCATCTGGAGATTGCCTTTGAAAAAGGCGAGCCCGTTTCGATCAAGGGAGAGCCGCTCGCTCCCGTGGCCTTGCTTTCGAAGTTGAATGAAGCCGGTGGCGCCCATGGCATCGGCCGCGTCGATTTGGTTGAGAACCGTTTCGTCGGCATGAAGTCGCGGGGCGTTTACGAAACGCCCGGCGTGACTATCTTGCAAGCGGCGCACCGGGCACTCGAATCGATTACGATGGATCGCGAAGTGATGCACCTGCGCGATTCGCTTGGGATGAAGTTTGCCGAGAACGTTTATTACGGGTTTTGGTTCGCACCGGAGTTCGAATTGATGCGGAAGATGATCGATGAAACTCAACAGCCGGTCACTGGCGAAGTGCGGGTTAAGCTTTATCGCGGAAACGTGACCGTGGTCGGTCGTCGTTCGCCGCATTCGCTCTATGACGAACGCATAGCGACATTCGAAGCGGACACCGTCTACAACCAGCGCGATGCGGAAGGATTTATCAAGTTGAACGCGCTGCGATTGAGGTTGGGAAGCACTTCTTGAGTTAACCGACCTCTGTCTCTGTGCGGTCTCGGTGTCTCTGTGGTTAAGATCGCCCGACGAAGAAATTACCACAGAGGACACAGAGAATTCACTGAGGCACTGAGAGAGAATGAATTTAGACGCTGATGCAAATCGAAGTTGACAAGATCGGATCGGCGACTTCGCCGCTGAAATTGTCGCGCACAATTTCTATTGAGCCGGCGCAGCGAACTGCACGCGCCGGCGACGTCGTCGTGGCGCGCGTGCTGACCGACAATGCGACTTACAACATGCTCGAGTTGCCCACCGGACGCTTGGCGAAAGTGAATCCCGGCGACGTGATTGCCGGCGTGCTCGGCCGCCGTCGCGCGTTGAAAGGATTTGTGGGCGACGTGCCCGAGACTGTGACCGCCGGCGATGAGCTTCACCTGCTGAACATGGGCGGCGTAATCGGTAGTTGTAGCGGTCATCACTCGAGTCTGAACGATGCGATCAAGGTCGAAGTGCTTGGGCTGGCGGCGAATGGCAGCGGCGCGATTAAGAACATCGCCGACGTGGCCTTGGCTTGGTGCGAAAGACTAGGGCCGACGGCGCCACTGGTCGTGATTGCCGGCGCCTGCATGAACAGCGGGAAGACCTATGCGGCCACGGAAATTATTCAATTGGCTACGCGCGCAGGGTTGCGCGTTACGGCCGCGAAGCTCTCGGGGATCGCATGTCTGCGCGACACGCTTAACATGCAGGACCACGGCGCGATTGCCACGGCCAGTTTTCTTGATTGTGGCTTGCCGTCGACGGTGGGCGCGAGCGATCTGGCGCCGGTTGCCAAAGCCGTGATCGCGCGCCTCAATGAAAGCGCGCCTGATCTAATCGTGCTCGAATTGGGTGACGGCATTCTGGGCGGCTACTCGGTCGAGAGTATTTTCGAAGACAAAGAACTTCGGGCAGCCATGAGTGTGCTCATTTTCTGTGCGTCCGATTATGTCGGCGCGTGGGGCGGCATTGAACTGTTTCGGCGTCGCGGTTTGAGAGTCGATCTAATCGCCGGCTCGGTGACCGATTCAAAGATGGGCGAGGACTATATCGAGGAAGAGTTCGGTGTCCCTGCGGCGAATGCGAGAAGAAACGGGAAGAAGTTGTTCGAAGTAGTCAGAACCGCCTGCGGTAGCGGGCGGTTAACTCTTAGCGAGCAGTGAGTTGTACGGATTAACGGCAAGCTACCGCAGGCCGTTCTGACCTCATGATTAAGAGCGCAATCTTCGGCGGATCAGGCTACGGCGGATCAGAATTGCTCCGCATTCTGTTGCAGCATCCGAATGCCGAGATTCAATTCGTCACGGCGAATGAACACGCGGGCAAGGCTGTCAGCGAGGTTCATAAGAACCTGCTCGGTCTGAGCAATCTAAAATTCGTCAAAGCGCCGGAGCAACTTGATAATCTTGGGGCGATCGATTGCGCATTTTTCGCTTTGCCTCACGGTCAGGCGATGGAGATCGCGCCTAAGCTGCCGCCCAAGGTAAAGGTTATCGATCTCTCGGGCGATTTTCGTTTGAGCGATGCGGAAATATTTGCCAGGCATTACGGCCGCGAGCAGACCGCGATGGAGGCGCAGCGCGATTTTGTTTACGGCTTGACCGAGACGAATCGCGACGCCATCAAATCAGCAACGCGCGTTGCGAATCCTGGGTGTTTTGCCACCGCGACGCTACTCGGGCTTGCGCCTTTAGTCGCGAAAAACCTTTTGA
The DNA here is from genome assembly GCA_035639235.1 of Pyrinomonadaceae bacterium. Taxonomy (GTDB): domain Bacteria; phylum Acidobacteriota; class Blastocatellia; order Pyrinomonadales; family Pyrinomonadaceae; genus UBA11740. Next base: position 3,060 of record DASQYL010000216.1, read on the forward strand.
CATGTCGCGTGATTGTGGATGCGAAGACGGGTTCGTCAGGTTCCGGGGCGAAGGCGGCGGCGAACACACATCATCCTCAAAGAAGCAACTCGTTTTATGCTTACAAACCGTTCACACACCAGCACGTGCCGGAGATCGAACAGGAATTGAAGTCGATTGGCGAATGGAGCAACGAGTTGATCTTCATGACCCATTCGCTGCCCGTGTCGCGCGGCATCTTTGCTTCGATCTATTGCGAATTGAATAAGGAAATCACCGCGGCCGACGCGCGCGCGATGTTCACCGAGTTTTATCGTGGTTCATTTTTTGTGCGTCTCGTTGAAGGGTCGCCCGATATCAATTGGGTCAAGACGACCAACTTCTGCGACATCGGATTTGCAGCGCGCGGAAGGCAACTGGTGGTCTTCAGCGCCATCGACAATCTGGTGAAGGGGGCTGCCGGCCAAGCAGTGCAAAATATGAATTTGATGTTTGGATTGGATGAGAAGACGGGACTGATGTTGATTGGAACGAACCCGTAAGAAAGATTAACCACAAAGGACACAGAGTCAGAACCGCCTGCGATAGCGGGCGGTTGATCGCTGGTTCCTGAAATTGTTTTTAAGAAAAGTACAACCGCCCGGTACCGCAGGCGGCTCTGACATCCCTCTGTGGTGAAAATTATGACAACGATCGACGAAATTACCGGGCTCGAAGAGCGTTATCAGCTCGCGACTTACAAGAAGATGCCGATCGTCGCGGAGCGCGGCGAAGGCGTTTGGATTTACGCCAGCGACGGCGAGCGTTATCTCGATCTTTACGGCGGTCACGCCGTGGCGGGCACCGGCCACTGTCATCCGCAAGTCGTCAGCGCGATCCGGCGTCAGACTGAACGTATTCTTTTTTATTCGAACCTGATTTATTCGGACGTGCGCGCTCGCGCCGCGGAGAAATTAGTTTCAATCGCGCCCGACTCGCTCACCAAAGCGTTCTTTTGCAATTCGGGAACCGAAGCGAATGAAAACGCGATGCGCATGGCGCGCATGGCGACGGGCCGCGACCACATAATCACTTTCAGCGGTGGCTTTCACGGCCGGACGGCCGATGCGATCAGCGCGACGTTTCTGGGCAAGTATCGCGATATTGGCAAACCCAATGTGCCGGGGCATTTGAAAGCGGATTTCGGCGATATCGAATCGGTGCGCGCGGTGGCAGATGAGTCGGTCGCGGCCGTTATGCTGGAGCCGATTCAATCGATGGCCGGCGTAAAGATGGCCGAGCCTGCGTTCTATCGCGCGCTGCGCGAACTGTGCGACGAACGCGGCATCGTTTTGATTTACGACGAAGTACAGACGGGCGTCGGCCGCACCGGTGATTGGTTCTTCGCCGGCAGTAATGCGAGCGATGGAGTCGTGCCGGACATCATTTCACTGGCGAAGTCTTTGGGCAGTGGCGTCCCAGTCGGCGCATGTTTGGTCACACAAAGAATCGCTTCGCACATTAAAGAAAACGATCTAGGGACGACTTTTGGCGGAGGCATGATCGCGATGGCCGCGGTGATCGGGACGCTCGAGGCCATTGAAAGCGATCGAATGCTGGCGAACGTCCGCGAGGTTGAAGCGTATCTGCGCCAGCGATTGAGAGAGATCGAACAAGTAGTCAACGTCCACGGCAATGGCTGCTTGCTGGGGCTCGAATTTGCCGGTGGTGCAAAGGCTGTGCACGAAGCGCTGCTCGGTCGAAGAATAATTACTGGGACGTCCAGCGATCCGAAGGTGTTGCGGCTCCTGCCGCCATTGTGTTTGCACAAGGATCACGTTGATATTTTCATCGAGGCTCTGCGACAGGTGTTTTGAACCACAGAGGAGCCCGAAAGGACTTCGCAGAGTGCGCAGAGACTTCCTAACCACTTCAGATTTATCTCGCGCTGAGATCGAGCGCTTAATTCAGTCGGCGCTCGCTTTAAAGCATAGCGCTGATCAATCAAAGCCGCTCGCCGGCAAGTCCGTGGCGCTGGTCTTCTTCAATCCCAGCTTGCGGACACGCGCGTCGATGCAGGTTGGAATTTATGAACTCGGGGGGAATGCAATCGTGCTCGAACCCGGGGACACAAGTTGGACGCTCGAACATCGCGAAGGCGCCGTCATGGATGCGGATAAGACTGAGCATGTCGCTGAGTTTGTGCGGGTGTTGGGACGATATTGTGTCGCGATCGGCGTGCGCACGTTCGCGGCCTTGAAGAATTGGCAAAAGGAGCGGACAGATCCGATCCTGAATGCCTTCGCGAAATATTCGGAAGTGCCGATTATCAATCTTGAATCGGCAATGCATCATCCTTGCCAGGCTATGGCCGACATGATGACGATTCGAGAGCAGCTCGGCGAAGGCCGTAAGAGAGTTCTGCTCGCGTGGGCCTGGCATCCGAAGCCTTTGCCGATGGCCGTGCCGAACAGCTTCGCTCTGGCGGCGGCGCAGATGGGCCACGACTTGGTCATTGCACACCCGAAGGGTTACGAGTTGGACGATGAGCTGATGCGTGTTGTTAACAAATCAGCGCAAGCTCAGAGTGGCAGCGTTACTATCGCAGACGACGTCGAAGCCGCATTTGAAAATGTTGAAGTTGTCTATGCGAAGAGTTGGGGCAGCAAGAATTCTTACGGTGCGGCAGAGAATGACATCGCCGAGCGGGAGCGGTATCGAGGCCAGTGGATCGTTGATGAAGCGAAGATGGCACGTACGAAATCAGCGATCTTCATGCATTGCTTGCCGGTGAGAAGAAATGTAATCGTAACGGACGGCGTGATCGATTCTCCGCAATCAGTCGTGATAGACGAAGCAGAAAATCGATTGCATGTTCAGAAAGCGATACTCTCGACATTGATCCGTTGATTGGTAATGAAGTCAGTACCATCTGCATAAGCAGATGGGATAAGGGGTGACGCACCTCTTTGACCCACCCGCTAACGCGGGTGGTACTGACCTCATCGTCAATGAAAAAATGACTCAATTTGTCGACCACCAATTGCGACTTGACTTGCTTCGCGAAGCGTTGCCTTACATCCAGCGCTTCAAAGGTAAGACGTTTGTCGTCAAGTTTTCCGGCAAAGTGACAGAGGATCATGAACGGCTGATCTCTTTATGTGAAGAGCTGGCGCTGCTACATCAGGTTGGCATTCGCGTTTGTGTAATTCACGGCGGCGGCAAGCAACTCAGCGAGCTGGCCGAGAAACTTGGCGTCGAACAGACAATCATCGAAGGCCGCCGCGTCACTGACGACGAGACTCTGGAGATGGCCAAGATGATCTTTGCCGGCAAAATCAATACCGACATCCTGGCGGCGCTGCGTCATCGTGGAGTGCACGCGGTGGGATTATCTGGGGTGGACGGAAACATTGTGCATGCCGAGCGGCGTCCGCCGAAAGAAATCACAAATCGCGAAACGGGCGAAAGCGCGCAGATCGATTTCGGTCACGTCGGCGACATCGTGCAGATTGATTCCAGTTTACTGACGGTGCTTCTCGATCACGGCTATCTTCCGGTGGTGTCGTCTTTGGGCGCTGATTCAGAAGGGAAGGTCTTCAATATCAATGCCGACACGATCGCGGCTGAAATTGCCGTCCAGCTTGCGGCCGAGAAGCTCGTCCTGCTGTCGGACGTCGATGGGATTTATCTGCGCGCCGGCGAACCTGAAACGAAGTTGTCGCGGTTGGCCGCAGATGAAGCGCGCGAATTAATCGATAGCGGCGCGGCGTCAGGCGGCATGATTCCCAAACTTCAGAATATCATCGCCTTACTTAACCGAGGCGTGAAGAGCGCGCACATCATCAACGGCAATTCGCGAAACTCGCTGCTGGCCGAGGTATTTACGGACGAAGGAACGGGGACGATGATCTCCGCCTCCTGAAACCGTCAATCGACTTTGTCGAACATCACGAGCTTGTTCTTAAAGTCGAAGGTCATCACAAAATCCTGAAAGAAACCGTTGCCGATGTTCACCTGGTACTTCTTGTTATCGTGGCCAGTCTTCGGCAGCCAAAAATTTGCCTGCACCGATTCGACGGTGATTCGTCCGAGGCGAACTGATTTCAGCAGTCCGCGCTGGTTCTCGTATTCGCCGTTATAGCCCACGGATGTTTCACCACCCGTCTCCTTTTCATCGCGTAGTTTGAGCAATGCGACCGCCTCGGGTGTGAGGTTAAAGCTGCTGCTCGATCCGGTGTCGAGCGTGGCGCGCATCTTTTGATCGTTGACGAAGACTGAATCGATGATTACCGATCCATCTTCGCGGCGGAGAGCGAATGAAACCTGATTAACCGTGTTCGCGCCCATTTGAATTCTGGGATACGGCGATTCGGCGAAGAACCGCAGCTTCGAATTTGGATAATCAATTTGGATAATTCGATCTTTCAGGAAGCTGAAACCGAGCACGCCCCGAATCGGACGGCCAACCCGCTCGGAGATCTTACTCAAGTCGATCGTAGCCGCCGAAATGTCCTTTGCTACCAGATTGCCGACTTCGACGCTCGGCAATCTTGTCGGATAGACAATGTTCGTTTCGGTGCCGCCGCCGGTCGCCGCCCCGCCTTTCGTATCCGTTACCAGACCTAACTCGCGCGCCGTCGCTACATCGATCGCAGACGGATCGGTGTCGGTGTCGACGAGCATGTTGAAAGGGCCTTTGCCGCCAATTTTTGCCTCGACGACGATCTGGTTATGAATGAATTCAAATGGGACTTCGACCGCTGGCTTTGGCGTTTGAGAGAAAGCCACAGCGGGAAGCATCACGAAGAAAAATATTGCGGCAATTTTCATCATTGGGCGAATCGATGCGTCACTCCATTTCAGACTTGGAAACGACCATATCGTACACCTGTAAGCAAGCGGCATCGCTTGCGGAGATTCCACCCTAATTCAGATGCCGGAGTTTTCAAGGAATCGGTTCGATTTGACGCACCAGTGCCGCGGGCCAACCAGTGGCACGGTCATTGCCATTCCTCGCGGCGTTGGCGAGGACGAATCGACGCCAGGTTTGATAAAGCAATCATAGATTCGGTCGTCGCGAGATGACCGAGGGTTGAGGCCGGGTTGTGAAGGGGAGAGCGCGATCCGGCCTCAAAAAAGTTCATCGCCAAAATTGATAACACGAGATTGAGTTCGGTTGTCGCGAGACGACCGTGGGTTGAGGCCGGGTTGTGAAGGGGAGAGCGCGATCCGGCCTCGATTTGTGTTGTCCGACAAGCTTTAGCTTGTCGCCCAAAGTTCTCGACAAACTGAAGTTTGTTGGACAGCTTCACGGATAGATCAATCCATAAAGTCTCTCAGCCCAGTCCTGATCCAGATTCTGTAGAATCACGTACTGCTCGATCGCCGCGTCGCGATTGCCCAGCGCTAAGAGCGTCTTACCCAAATTGAAATATGCTTTTCCAAAATCCGGTTTCAAGCGAATCGCCTGACGAAACGCTTCGACCGACTCGTCGTGTTTGTTTAAGCCTTCGTAAGCTTCACCTAAACTATTTTGTGCGGCGGCATCGCCGGGCTTTAGCTGCGCAAGTTGTTTGAAGGCTTCGATCGCTTCGCTGAACCTTTTCATCTGCACATATCGCTGCCCAAGCCTATCATAAGCGGCGGCGTAATCAGGCTTCAGCTTCAAAGCCTGTTTGTACGCTTGAATTTCGTCGTCGGGTTGTCCGGCGTCTCGGTAAGTCAGCCCAAGTGCGTAATACGCATCGGCCGCGTTGTAAGGCTCGAGCTTGATTGCCTGGCGATACGCAGCTTCGGATTCGTGATACTGCTTGAGATAAAAATTCGCGAGGCCCAGATTGAAATAAGATTCGGCTGACGGCCGAATGCCGACCGCTTTCTTTGACGCTTCGATAGCTTCGGCGTGACGGCCCAACTTTTCGTTGCAGAACCCGGCCTGGGCCCATGCCTCTGCATAGCCACTGTCTGATTCAGTTGCTTTCTGAAAATAAGGGAGCGCGTTTTGACAATCGTCCTTCGAAAGAAATGTCAAACCGCCGCGAAAATATTCAACCGCTTTCGCGCGCTTATTGCGACTGGTGGCGGCTACGAGTTCTCCGAGCGATTGCTGTTGAGCAGCATCGTTGGCTCGATCGAGTTGCGCGATGCGTTCTGACGGGATTGCGAAATTCACGCTTTGGCCGCCGGTGATTTGCAAGGTCGCGACGCCAATCACTTGTCCGTGCATGTTCACCACGGGGCTGCCGCTCGAGCCCGGCGAAATCGGCGCCGTGATCTGAATGATGCGGCCAAAGCCGGGAATGTCGCGGACTGCTGAGACAATCCCGTTGGTGACGCTGCCTTCGAGACCGAATGGATTGCCGATGACGACGATGCTTTCACCTTCCTGCGGCGAGGTGCGGTCGAGCGAGAGCGAGCGCACCTGATTGGGCGGCGCTTCGACTTTCAATAACGCCACGTCGGCTTCCGCATCGACGGCGACGACGGATTTAACGGGAAAACTATTGCCGCTGTTCAGATGAACGTCCGCGCGATAAGCGCCTTCGATTACGTGACGATTGGTGACGATGCGATCTCGGTCGATGAAAAAGCCGCTGCCCTGCGATAGTTTTTCGCCCTTCACGTCGAAAGTTTCAATCGCCACGGCGGCGGGCTTGATGCGCCGAACCAGATCGGGAAGTTCATCCTGGGCCAGTGTTTGTCGCGAGATCGCAGCGAGCAGACCGACAGAAAAAGTCGTCAGAATCAGCCGAACAGTGCGAGCACGAACAAATGATTTCATGTGTACTCAGTATAACTCGCGGCGGCGGCTGTCCCGTAGGGACGCAATGTTTATGGCACCCGAATCGCTTGCGCGCTGCGACGCGAAGCGACTTGGTCCTTCGCGTCGCAGTTAGGTAGATTGGAACGCCGGCGGTTCTATAGACATTCGGCTCCTACGGAGCCTTTGGAACAAAGTTTCGATTACAGAGACAATGCCAACATCTGCACCCGTGCGACGATCTCCCTGAGCGCAACATCCTCGCTCTGCTTCGCGCGTCGATCGAAAAGTTCAACCATCTCGTCTGCAATCTTCTTCCCGATCGTGATGCGATAAGGAATGCCAATCAAATCCGCGTCCTTAAATTTCACGCCGGCACGCTCGTCGCGATCGTCGAGCAAGACTTCGAGACCGGCGTGACGCAGATCGTCGTAAAGCTTCTCGCCGGCGGCGCGCAGTTTCTCGTCTTTGATGTTGGTGATCGTAACAATCACATCGAACGGCGAGATCGATTTGGGCCAGATGATTCCGTCCGCATCGTTGTTCTGTTCAATCGCCGCCGTGATGATGCGCTCTACTCCGATGCCGTAGCTGCCCATGATAATCGGCACTTCCTTGCCGTCA
>DASQYL010000217.1:0-6753 GCA_035639235.1 Pyrinomonadaceae bacterium
CTTGCCGGTTCCCACTGGACTCGACGGCGCATTCTTGAAAAAGCATCCCGCCGAGCGTGCACCGTGCGGCTGTGTTGCCATGCGCTGGCTCTTCGCTTTCTCCATCCGCGCATTGATGTCTTCTGGTTCGCCGGGATGCAGTATCAGCGTCGCGCCCAGTAACAATTCGCCTTCGCGAAACGAAGTGTGGCGATAATTCCATTGCACCTGAGTTCCGGGAATTTCAGTTATGCGACCGTCGCGCGCGACCCGAACCGTCTCGACCACGGTTCCGATTTCCTGTCCGTACGCTCCGGCATTCATCCAAAGCGCTCCGCCGACCGTGCCCGGTATGCCGTTCAATCCTTCGATCCCCGACAAGCCATGACGCGCCGCATCGACGCACAAACGCGGCAACGAATAACCGGCGCTAACTGAAACGCGTCTGCCGTCAAAAATCGGATCAGCCTTCAAACCTTTCAAGCTAACGATCACATAATGATGCTCGCCGTCATCCGCGAGTACATTGCTGCCCGAACCCAATGGCCGCCATGCAATTCCCTTCTCTTCCAATTCATGAACCAGCGCGGCCGTTTGCTGTTCAGTCTGCGGCGACAGAACCCAGTCGATGGCGCCGCCCACGCGCAGGCTGGTCAATTCAGCGAACCGCTTGCCGCGTTCAGCGCCCACGCCGAGGCGTTTGACGATCGATTCGATTGTCTCGTCGCGTTTGTTCGTGTTCGTCATCAATTCAAAGCCATTTAAAGCGCCGCGCAAAATGCACAGGCTGCCGGAATGCTGGGACTCCAAACTATGCATGCGCCGTCGCATCCTCGCGCAACAACGTCAACAGCTGATCGCCGGCCCGATGCACCGAACCGGCGCCCAGCGTGATCACCAAATCACCTTCGCGAACCTTGCTGCGCAGACTCTCGGCCGCCCCCTCCAAAGCGCCGATATATTCTGCGTTTTTGTGACCATAACTCTTGACGCGGCCAGTCAACACCTCGGCGTTGATTCCTTCAATCGGCGTCTCACTCGCGGCATAAATATCAATAACGAGCAGCACGTCGGCGTTGTTAAAAGCGCTGGCGAATTCGTCCATCAAGTCATTCGTGCGCGAGTAGCGATGCGGTTGAAACAAAACCACGATGCGGCGATTCGGCGCGCCGATCCGCGCCGCGCTCAACGTCGCCTTGATCTCAGTCGGATGATGGCCATAATCGTCGACGACAGTCACGCCTTTCTCTTCGCCCTTGAATTGGAAGCGGCGTTCAGCGCCATTGAATTCGCTGAGCGCGTGCGCAATCGTGTCGAATGGCACGTCGAGTTCGAGCCCTACTGCGATCGCGGCGAGCGAGTTGTACACGTTGTGTTTTCCCGGCACTCGCAACGTTACTTTCCCCATTACGTTGACGCCACTCAAAACGGTAAAACTCGATCCGAACGACTGATCATATTGAATGTCGTGGGCCGAGATGTCCGCCTGCGCGCTCATGCCGTAAGTGATGCGCCGGCGTTCGACTTTCGGAATCACCGCTTGCACGTGCGGGTCATCGAGACAGAGAACCGCCGCGCCATAAAAAGGAACTTTGTTGACGAAGTCCGCGAAGCAGCGGCGCACGTCTTCCATGTCATGGTAATAGTCCATGTGTTCTCGATCGATGTTCGTCACGACCGCAATCATCGGCGTCAACATCAAAAACGATCGATCGCTTTCGTCCGCTTCGACCACCATCAGTTCGCTCTTGCCGAGACGTGCGTTCGAGCGATAGCTGCGCACAATCCCGCCGACGACGAACGTCGGATCGAGTCCCGCGGCGCCCAGCACCGTCGCCACCATCGAAGTGGTGGTCGTCTTGCCGTGGGAGCCCGCGCACGCGACCGTGTAAGGCTTCATGCGCATTAGTTCCGCCAGCATCTCGGCGCGCGGAATTACCGGAATCGATCGTTGACGCGCTTCGATAATTTCCGGATTGTCGTCACGTACCGCCGTCGAGCGCACCACCACATGTGCGTCGCCAACGTTTTCGGCTGCGTGACCTTCGTTGATTTCTACTCCCATCGTTTCCAGGCGCGCGGTGACTTCCGATTTCTTTTGATCGGAACCAGTCACGCGAAAGCCAAGGTTCGCCAACACTTCGGCAATGCCCGACATGCCAATGCCGCCGATGCCGATGAAGTGAATGTGTTGGAACGGTCGAAACATACTCGGAGCGCCGACATCCTGTCGGCGGTTCGCGAGCATCCCTGCTCGCGTTTCTTTTGCAACTTGCCCTTCCTTACGGTCGGGCTTCTGCCACTCTCTCAATCAAATCCACCGCGGCCCCTGCGGCATCTGCTCGCGCTAATTTGCGACTGGCATTCTCCATCCTCGTGATTTCTTCCGGCGCGTTGACCAATGCAACGATCTCTTTCGCGAGACGCTCGCCACTCAAGTCATCCTGCAAAATCATGCGCGCGCCACCGGCGTCCCGCAGCACTTCAGCATTACGTCGCTGCTCCAACTGGCCGGGCAGCGGAATCATGATCGCGGCCTTGCCTGCGGCCATGAGCTCAGAGGTGGTCGTTGCCCCAGCGCGCGATACGATCAAATCGTTGGCCGCAAATGCGTCGGTCATTTGATCGATGTACTCCCGAACTTCCGCGTTGGTCCAACCGTTTGCCGCATAGGCATCGCGCACTTTCGAAAAATCCGCCGGTCCAGTCTGATGTGTCAGGTGCAACCGTTCGCGATACTCGGCCAGATGCGTGAGCGCCGCAATCATCGCATCGTTAATCACGCGCGACCCTTGCGAACCTCCAAACAGAAGCAGCGAAACGCATTGCGGCTCGCGCGGCTTCGGTTGAATCTGAAAGAACTCATGGCGCACCGGATTGCCGGTGAACACTCCCTTGCCCCGGAAATATGGAAGGGTCGCTTCGAATGAAACCGCCGCCGCATCGACGAATCGCGCGAGCCGCCGGTTCGTAAAGCCGGGCACTGCGTTCGACTCCATCAGCACTGTCGGCAGCCGCATCAGCGACGCCGTCATCAATACCGGCCCGCTCACGTAGCCCCCAGCGCCGACGACCACGTCCGGCGCGAATGCCTTAATCACGCGGCGCGCATCAAAAAAGCTCTTCGGCAGGATCATCAATCCACGGAGCCTTTGCATCAGCCCCATGTTCACGAGCCCCGCGCTTTCAATGATCGATAATTCAAAACCGCTTTGCGGCACCAGACGATTTTCCAAACCACGAGCGGTGCCGACGAACCTGATCACGGACGAAGGGTCGCGGCGCGTGATCTCTTTCGCGACCGCGATGCCAGGATAAATGTGACCGCCCGTGCCGCCCGCGGCAATCAACACGCGCATGACTCACCCATAACGCGCTCGTGCCAGCGCGTGCGCGCGCTGCCGCGGCATTCGCCGCCTTGCCTTGCGCGGCGTTTCATCCCAATCGTCTTCATATTCGCCGTCGTCGACGCTGTCGCATTTACCGAGCGCCGCGTACTGCGAGATGTTCAGCAAGATTCCAACTCCCGCCAGCGTCGGCACGAGCGAAGAACCGCCGTACGAAATGAACGGCAGCGGAATTCCCTTGTTAGGGACGATCGCCAACACCACGCTGATGTTCAAGAGCGCTTGCGCGACGATGCCGACCACGATCCCGAGTCCCAGCAACATTCCGAATCGATCCGGCGCTCGCAAAGCCGCGCGCATCCCGCGCCATAAGAAGATCAAAAACACGAACAGGACGATCAGCGCGCCCACTAGTCCCAACTCTTCACCGATCACCGCAAAGATAAAATCTGAGTGAGCAAACGGCAGAAACAAAAGCTTCTGTTTCCCCTGCGCGAAACCTAAGCCATGCGTGCCTCCGGACCCGACGGCGATCAATGACTGGACAGTTTGATAGCCGGCGCCTTGCGCATCGGCCCACGGATCTATGAACGACGCAAGCCGCCGCATACGAAACGGCGTGAAGATCAACATCTTGCCGACGTAGAGCAACGCCGGCACCGACGCATAGAAAACGTGCCGCAGACGGCCGCCGGCGGTGACGCAAATCGTGACGCCGACGAGAGCGAGCATCAACGCCGTGCCGAGATCGGGCTCTTTGATCACCAGGCCGGCAACCAATCCGACAACCAACATTGCCGGCGCGAACGTCCGAAAGAACGAAGCTTCATCGCCCGCTCGCCGCTCGAGAAATCGCGCCAGGAAAATCGCGATGGTAAGCTTGGCAATCTCCGACGGTTGCAACGAAAAGGAACTGAATCTGATCCAACGGCGCGCTCCGTTAATCGGTCGAAAACCAAATACCGCGAGTAATAAGAGCACTGTTACCAGCAATCCGCCGTAGACGATCCAACGACGATTCAATTTCTGATAATCAAAATTCATCGCGACGAACATCGCGACCAAACCAATCGAAGTCCACAGCGCCTGCTTGCTCAAATAGAAGAACTGGCTGTGGTTCTCCTGCTGCGCGATGACGGCCGAAGCGCTGTAAACCATCACCACGCCGAACAGCGCGAGGCCAATCGTCGCCGAGAAAAGCCATCGATCGATTTGTAATTTCTGCTGCATTATGAATGCGCGGCAGTAGCCCGACCGTTAGGGAGGGCTTGGTCGATAGTTATGCGCCCTCCCTTACGGTCGGGCTACTGCCCCGGCGCTCAAGCCTTCTAACTTCCGCTTTAAAAACTCGTCCCCGATGTTCGAAACTTTCGAACATATCAAAGCTGGCACAAGCCGGCGCGAGCAATACAACATCCCCGGCTTCGGCTGCGGCGAAAGACTTCCCCACTGCGTCGTGCATATCTTTTGCGTGTTCGTGCGACGCGGCGTCTCCCAGTTCAGCTTCAATGGTGCTGGCATCTTCGCCAATCAAGATCATCTTGCGGACACGAGCTTTGATTAATTCTCTGAGCGGTTCGTAAGGCGCCTTTTTGCCGCGGCCGCCGAGTATCAAAATCACTTTGCCGCGATCGCGGGCAAACGCTTCGAGTGCTTTGGCGGTCGCATCGACGCTGGTTGCTTTTGAATCGTTAACGAAGCGCACGCCGTCGATTTCCGCGACTTCCTCCAGACGATGCTCGACGGGTTGAAACTTGCGAACCGTCTCGCGCAACGATTCCGGCGGCGCGCCGCAGGCCAGTCCCGCCGCGAAAGCGACCAGCACGTTCTCGACATTGTGAGTCCCGCGCAGTTTCATTTCACCACGTGAAATCAGCGTGCGTTCGCCGTCCTTCGTCCGCGAAACCAAATCGTCTCCGCGCAAAAATAATCCTTCATCGAGCTGCCGTCTGGCGCTGAACTGCACAACGTGCGCGCGCAGACCCTTGGCCCATGAAGAAACGATTTCATCGTCAGCATTCAGAATCGCGACGTCGCCCGCAGTTTGATTGCGAAAGATGTTGTGCTTGGCTGCGGCATAGTCCATCAGCGATTCGTAACGATCCATATGATTTGGCGTCACGTTCAACACAGTCGCGACCGTCGGATGAAAATCGACAATCGTTTCGAGTTGGAAGCTCGAAACTTCCACCACGTTCCAACCATCGTCGCGCGACGAATCGATCATTGAGATCAGCGCGGTCCCGATATTTCCGCCAACCTGCACGTTCAGTCCTGCATCCTTCAGCATCTCCCCAATCAGCGAAGTCGTCGTCGTCTTGCCGTTCGAGCCGGTAATCGCGACCGTGCGGCCTTTGATAAATCGCGAAGCCAATTCGACTTCACCGACGACTTCCGCGCCTTTTCGATCCGCATACCTGATCGGAATCGACTTTGTAGGCACGCCCGGACTGACCACGACCAGATCGATTTGATCGAGCAACCACGACGGCGGATCGCCTTCGATCAATCCGACACCCTCGGTTTTCAAATCGAGCGCTTCCTTCGACCACGCGCTCAGCGGCTTGCGATCATTCAGCGCTACCGTCGCGCCGCGTTGCGCCAAAAATCGCGCGCTGGCAATGCCGCTGCGCGCCGCGCCGATGACTAAAGCTTTGCGTCCAGCGATCTGCATTAGCCACAGAGACACAGAGGCACAGAGAAAGAGCGAACAAATGCCACAGATGAACACGGATTGGCACAGATATGACCTAAGCCAATTTCTATCTGTGTAAATCCGTGTGTATCTGTGGCAGCTTTATTCATCTCAGTGTCTTCTGTGTCTGTGTGGCTAGTCTCTATCTCAATTTCAGCGTCGACAAACTCAGCAATGCAAACAAAATCGCCAGGATCACAAAACGAAAAACGATCTTCGATTCCTTCCACCCCACCATTTCGAAATGATGATGCAGCGGCGTCATCTTAAATACGCGCTTTCCGACGCCCGTGCTGCGCTTGGTCATTTTGAAGACGCTCACCTGCAACATCACCGACAGTGCTTCCATCACGAAAACGCCGCCAACCATCAGCAGCATGAACTCCATCTTGGTGAGGATTGCAATCGTGCCAATTGCCCCGCCAATCGCGAGACTGCCAACATCGCCCATGAAGATTTCGGCGGGCGGCGCGTTGTACCAAAGAAAACCCAAACTCGCCCCGACCATCGCCCCACAGAAGACGCTTAACTCTGCGGCTTCCGGCAGATGAGTCAAATCAAGCCGGTCCGCCCAACGCGCATCGCTGCTTAAATAAGTAAAAGCCGTCAACGCTCCCATCGCGATAAAGGTGATACTGATCGCCAGTCCGTCCAGTCCGTCAGTCAAGTTCACTGCGTTCGTTGCGCCCAGCAACACGATGATAACGAGCACCAGGTACACAATCGGAGGAA
>DASQYL010000218.1:0-3310 GCA_035639235.1 Pyrinomonadaceae bacterium
CGTGTGGGGACCAGAAGACATCAACCAGCAGAGGCAATTCAGGATATGCTTCTTTAAGAACTCCGGTGGAGAGATCCCATAGTTGCAGAGTGATTCCCTCCAGCGCCGGGGCCTTCGGATTTATGTATGTTTGCGTTAGCAAGAGTTTACCGTCGTAGTTTAAAGCCAACGGATGGGCGCCGGTAGTGATCGCGTCTCTTAGCGCTCCGGTAAATGCGGTAGGTAGCTTGGCAGGGGAATCTTCGTCACGATACCAGTTCGGCCGTTTATCGTTTCTGGATAATATTGACTGTAATTGCCGGGAGTGTGCGCCCCACAATCTCACCACACCGTCAATTGTCGCCGTGGCAATTATCTCTCCGTCAGGACTGAACATAACGCGCTTGATTTTTTGATGATGGTCCGGCAGGGACGCTATCAACCGAATCTGTCCCTGGTCCGAGTGCTTACTTGTTGTAGCAAGTTTGCTTTCGGCGTTTAGAAGCAATCCATCAAATGGTTTTGCGGAGAATTGATCGCTCGCCGTTACCTCTAATACCACAAGGGCGAGAAAACGAATTAATCCGGCGAAACTTCGTCGCATGCTGAAATCGAATGTTGGAGCCGGTCTCAATCGTTAGATAGGGAGTCCATTAGTTCACCAATGTTCGAGAAGAATTTAAGCTTGCCTTGGTGATATTCCTTGAGACTGGTTTCAGCGTTCTCTCGAATTTCGCGGCGCCGTTCTTCGACGAGCAGTCTATGCACCTCTTCTTGCTCAGCGAACGAGAGTTGCTTCACTCGTTTCACAACTTCGGCAAAGGTCTTAATCATTACTTTCGATGACGCCAGTAGCCAGGACGACGACGCTGATGCGCCACTGCCAGGATGAAAATCTGATTACCGTCGTGGCGATAGATAACGCTGTATGGAAAGCGCCTCACCAGAACTCTCCGTACTTTTGATCCGAGCGGCGAGCCCAAGTCTGGATGCTCGCGAATTATTGTTACGGTGCGCTGAACTTCTGATGTGAATGATTGCCTAAACCTCTGACGCAAGATTCGTAGAATACGGCAGACTCAGCCAGTTCATCTTCCGCTTCGGAATGAAACTCGTAAGGAATCAACGTAAACGGCTGCGCACTTTCGCGAACACTTCGTCACCCGGAACAAGCCTGGCCTTGCCCGTCTCGATTTCTGACCAGCGCCGCTCGGCTTCAAGACGCCACGCTTCTTCGATATCTCCTTCATCCGTCGAGTCGAGTGACTCGATCAGCGACAAGGCGAAGCGCGCTCGTTCTTTAGCGGAAAGTCGAGAAGCCTTTTGTTCAAGTTCTGCAAGCCCGGTGCTCATATGCGAAGAATACTCCCCGTACATCACCGTTTCAATCTGTTTGCGCTTTGCTCCGCTAAATAATACTGCCACAACATCCTTGCCGCCACGGATCGGTAAGGCCGCCACGCTTCGGCCATGCGCCGAAGCTCAATGAACGATGGACGCTGTTTCATTCTCCAAATTTTCATCGCCGCAGTTGCCAGGGCGATGTCGCCGTCTGGCCAAATGTCTGGACGGCGCAATGCCATCAACAAATAGATGTTCGCCGTCCATGGGCCGACGCCTTTGATTCGCACGAGCGTTGCATGCGCGTCTTCGTCATTCAGACGGCCGATCGATTTGAGATCGCCGTTGGTGAATGCCTGCGCTATCTGGATTGCATAATGCGCTTTTTGCCGGGTCATGCCGAGCGAGCGTAGATAGATCTCGCCCCGATCGATAAAGGTGAAAGCATCGAACGGATCGATGTGCGAACGCAGACGTTCAAACATAGCGCGCGCGGAGACGAGCGAGACTTGTTGTTCGAGGACGATGCGCAGCAGTGTGGGAAATCCGGGACGACGCGCCCACATCGGTGGCGGGCCGCATTGTTTGTAGATTGAGGCCAGGTACGAATCGCGTGCGGCGAGTTCCTTCGCGGCTTCGTGGAGAGTTGCCTTTGTGAGAGCGCTCACATTATCGATGTTCCAGCGCCAGCTTCAGGAAATTTTCGAAGAGCAGCCTGCCGTCGCGCGATTCGTTCGGATGTTCCCAACGGGTGGGATTCGAGTGCCAATCCTCGAAAGATTTTTCGAGGTGGAACTGAACCGAGTAGATGAGCTGATCTTCTGATCGCTTCACCATCATTTGATTACGGCAGAGGTAAGAACGCGCGAGCAACTGAAATCCATCGGGCACGCGATCTAATTGCAGTCCATGATTCTGCCAGACGCGCAGGATGCGGCCTTCACGCGTGTAATCCTGCCAGACACGCGATTCGGGATTATCGATGCCGTT
Organism: Pyrinomonadaceae bacterium; assembly: GCA_035639235.1. Taxonomy (GTDB): domain Bacteria; phylum Acidobacteriota; class Blastocatellia; order Pyrinomonadales; family Pyrinomonadaceae; genus UBA11740. The sequence continues at coordinate 2,311 of DASQYL010000218.1, forward strand.
AAAGATCGGATCTTCGGGTTCGACGATGCGCACGAAACGATATTGGTATTCAGTAACTCGATTCGTGCGTCGTTTTTCCTGCTCTTGTTGATCCAAAGTGAGCACTCGGGCGCCGAAACTCAAACCAATCAGTTGATGACCGCCACAGATTCCCAGCACGGGCGTTCGTGTCTGATGAATGAAATCGGAAAATCCGGCGAGCAGCTCGGGCTTATAGTAATCAAAGTCACGGAGTGTGCCACTCAAGACGATCGCGTCAGGTTGAAACTCATCTATCGCGGCGGCGACTTCACTGATATGCACAACCTTTGTTACCGGATGTTTCACCAGCCGCGCGACATTCGTGACGATATTATGCAACGCCAGCGAGGCGATCTGCCGTTCGATCTTCAGTTGGCTATTAATATTCTTTCCGAGTTCGGCAACCGCGACTTCCGACAGATCGTCTTCATCGCGCAGGAGATTATCGACGACCAGCACACGCTCGCGTTCGATCGTCTTCTCGATCGATTCATAACGACAGAAAGGGTGTTGCTGAAAAGGGAATGGAAGTGCCTCCGATGATTCGGAGGCAACCTGTTCGCCGGTGATGGTTTCCTGAGCTTCCACGATTAGTGATTAGCCACGACAAGGCACAAAAGTGATTCGAACACGCATGATATTGGTTTCAGTCCTCGGCAGTTTTCTTTGCCCCTCTGGTGCCTCTTTGTGGCTCTATTCTTTGTTTCGTGCTCTGCTTAAATTGTGGCACGCGTGGGCCTGCACCCGCTTTCGTTATTTCATCACGTACTTTAGCAATTAACTGTCGTTGAAGGCGAGTGCGAAATGTCCGGCTGCGGGTCGCGGCAAATCGATCCGACATCAGCAGCATCCGATTCCATGAACTTTCCAACTCGTCAGCGACCAGCGAGATGCTCGTGATGTCGTAAGGAATCGCCACGGCCTGGCAACCGATTCTGGCGAAGACCGACAGGTAACGCGCCGTTGCCAGATCGGGACA
>DASQYL010000219.1:0-2924 GCA_035639235.1 Pyrinomonadaceae bacterium
AGTCCGTAAAAAAGATAAGTAAGCATTGTCGTAAATCGTGAATCGTAAATAGCGAATAGAAGCGTTGATGCTAACGGCTTTCAATTCGCGATTCACGATTCATTATTTCCTATTCATTATAATTAACAATCTGAGCGAAACTTTCTGCCTTCAGGCTGGCTCCGCCAACTAAGGCGCCGTCGATATCGATTTGCTTCATCAAACCGGCGATGTTATTTGGCTTGACTGAGCCGCCGTACAAAATTCTCAGCGTGTCAGCGGCCGCTTCAGAATGCCTTTCCGCGAAAACGCGCCGGATAAACGCGTGCATTTCCTGCGCTTGCTCCGGCGTCGCGGTGCGTCCAGTGCCGATGGCCCAGACAGGTTCGTAAGCAACGATGATACGGACGAGATCCGAGGCTGTCAACTCGCTCAAACTGCCGACGATCTGCTCCTTGACCACGTCGAGCGCCTTTCCCTGATCGCGCTGCTCAAGCGTTTCGCCAACGCAGACGATCGCGGTCAAACCGGCAGCCAAAGCCGCGTGCGCTTTCTTGCTGACGATCTGATCGGTTTCGAGATAATACTGTCTTCGCTCGGAATGTCCCACGATCACGTGCGAGCATCCGGCGTCGTGAATCATGAAGGCTGCGATTTCACCAGTGTACGCGCCTTCGGCTTTCTCGGTGGCACAGTTCTGCGCCGAGACTCTGATATTGGATCCTTCGAGACGATCCGCGACGCTCTTAAGCGAAGTGAAAACCGGCGCGATAATTACTTCGCAATGATTGGCGTTGGCCACCAGCGGCTTCAGCGCAACCGCCGTCGCGATTGAGTCGGCGACGGTCTTGTACATTTTCCAGTTGCCGGCAATGACAGGTTTACGCATTATCTATAGGCGTGAACAGACTCAGAACAAGGATTAGGCCCTTCTTCGTTTGCGCGAGGTTGGTAGTGCACTTTCGTTGGGAACCTCAAGAGAACGGGCTCGTCGCTTGCCCGCTTCCGGATTCGTGGCCCAGCCCCGGCCACGCGCGACGAGTTTCAGGCGGCGGATATCGACATCATCAAGCGGATCCGTCTCATCCAATTCAGACTGCCTCACCACTTTCTTCTTTGTAGAGCTCCGTTTCATATCGATTCGACTTGCGTGCGCTAATAATTCGAGTGCGTTTGCGCTCAGTGAACGCGACGGTCACGAGCCGATTCTTCTCAGACAGCCCAATGATAACATAGCAGTCTTCTTGTCCTGAGTGTTTCAGATCCTTATAAGCGAAGAAGAACGGATCATCGAATACGGTAACAGCTTCTTCAAATGCGATCCGGTGCTTCGTGAGATTCTTCCATGCTTTTTCTCTGTCCCACTCAAAGTTACGATAAGTAACTGTGCGTCGCATTTCATTGAATCACCTTGTCGGTCAGCGCCTTGACGCCCGGCAGCTCATCACCCGCAAGAAACTCAAGCGTGGCGCCGCCGCCGGTTGATATGTGCGTGATGCGATCGGCGACGCCCGCGCGCGTCACTGCGGCGACTGAATCGCCGCCGCCGACAATCACTGTCGCGCCTCGATCAGCAGCGTCAGCAACCGCCTTCGCAATTCCGACGGTGCCTTGATCGAACGGTGGTTCCTCGAAGACTCCCATAGGACCGTTCCAGATGATCGTCTTCGCATCATGGAGGGCGTTGGCAAAATGATTTACGGTCTCGATGCCGATGTCCATTCCCGCGTGTCCGGCATTGGTGAACTCGATCGGGATGGTCTTGGCCGCGACATTCCCACCCTTGATCGGTTCGTAGCTGTCGACAACTTGATGGTCGGTCGGCAGCAACAACTCGACGCCCGCCTGCTCGCAAAGCTTCTGAGTTTCGCGTGCGGTTTCGAGCATATCGTTCTCGACCAGCGATTTACCGACTGTGAACCCTTGCGCCTTCAAAAACGTGTACGCCATCGCTCCGCCGATCAAGAGCTTGTCAACCTTGCGATCGATGAGCGCCTTGATGACTGGAATCTTGTCTGAAACTTTTGCGCCGCCCAGGATTGCTACGAAAGGATGGTCGGGATTCGTGACTACGCGGCCGAGATAATCAAGTTCCTTCTCCATCAACAGACCCGCGGCCGCCGGTTGCACGAACTTCGTTATCCCGGCTGTCGACGCATGCGCGCGGTGCGCCGCGCCAAACGCGTCATTCACATAGACGTCACAAAGCGACGCGAGCTGGCGCGCGAAATTCTCGTCGTTCTTTTCCTCTTCGGCATGAAAGCGAAGATTTTCAAGCAGCAGCACATCGCCGTCTTTCATCGCGGCGACTTTCTCTTCGGCCGAAGGGCCAACGCAATCGGCGGCGAAGGCCACCGGCTTGCCGAGTAGTTGAGAGAGATGCTCCGCGACTGGCCGCAGGCTGTACTTATCGACGTGCTGATCTTTTGGCCGACCGAGATGCGATGCCAGGATTACGCGCGCGTTGTGATCGGTTGCGTATTCAATCGTCGGAATTGCCGCGCGGATGCGTGTGTCGTCTTCAACACGGCCATCTTTGATTGGGACATTGAAATCGACGCGGATAAAGACGCGCTTACCGGCAAGATCGAGATCCTTGATGGAGAGTTTATTCATTGGCCGCGCTTGACGATTGGCGATCGGTGCTTTGAGCTTTGACGTGGCTCTTTCGGTACCGATCCAAATTCAAAGTACCAGCACCGAAACCAAATACCTGGACGATCTCACAATCCTTTTGCAGCAACGTACTTGATCAAATCACGAACGCGGCACGAGTAACCCCATTCGTTGTCGTACCACGAAAGAATTTTCACCATGTGGCCGCCGATCACTTTCGTGTACTCGGCATCGACGATTGATGAGTTAGAGTTCTGTTTGAAATCAGACGACACGAGCGGCGCCTCTTCAAAGGCGAGGATGCCTGACAATTCCTCGTTAGCCGCATT
>DASQYL010000220.1:0-17528 GCA_035639235.1 Pyrinomonadaceae bacterium
CCCGTTGATGTACAGGTCCATCTTCGTATCGCGGATGCGCACTTCCATTTGATTGGGCAGCGTGCCGGTGCGAATGGTGCTGCTGGAGGTCCATTCCACCATCGGGGTTTCTTTGCCGCCGCGGTGCAACACAACTTTGTATTTAGGATTTGTGCCGTTGTAAATCAGGAAACCGTAATCTTCCAGGTTGTCGTTCTTTTTCTCACCGTGCACGACTAAGCCGTATCCAGTTTGCGGAGGATCGCCGTCGATACTGCGCATACCGACGCGCACCGTGGCGTTCTCGTCACGATAGTCAGCCTGATCGGGCGAATAGAGGACGATGTAACGGCCATTCGTCGCGTGAACATGATACTCGTCGTTGTCATACCAGGCGCGGCCGAAAGCCGACGTGCCGGTCCACCACGATTCTTCCGAGAAATCATCGGTGAAGCTCGTCAGCGACGACCGCGTGTTCGCGTTCCCGTTGGAATTCGAGTTGTCGTTCGCGTTGCGGTTCGTAGAATTTGAATTCCGATTCGAATTTCGATTCGCGTTTGTGTTGGTATTCGTGTTTGCGACCCTGTTGCCGTTGTTCGTGTTTGTGACTCTGGCGATCGCAAAGATGACGATGACGAGACCGATAACCAGAAACACCATCACGGCACCGATGCCCAGGAGCCAGGGCCAAACGCTGCGCTTTTGTGGCGCCATCGGCATTGGCGACCAGGCCGGCGGCGGTTGGTGACCTTGCGGCGGCGGTGGTGGCGCCGGCGCAGGCTGTCCGCTGTACGCCACAGTTGGCGGCGGAGACGTGTCGCGCCCCTGCGGATACTGAACGGTCGCGCTGGGATCGAAGGACGACGGCGCGTTCGCGCTCACCAGCGGCGAGCCGTCGTCCAGACAGAAACTCAATGCGTCATCCGGATAGTTACGATTGCATTGGGGACATCGCTTCATATGATCCTCGATTATCAGAAGCGCGAGTCACGACGAAAGACGATGCAGTGAGACTCGCGTTCAAATCGCGGGCAAGTCTATACGAGATGGCATCGCGCGCTCAAGCGAGAGATCGCCAGGCGTCGGTCGCCAGTTATTTTGGTTTTAGAAACAAGATGCCCCGAACAAACATGGTCAATTTTGCTGGCGCCCCGCCGCGGGGTGTGGTCGTGCCGTAGGCACGGAATGTTTATAGTTTCGTGCAGTATTCCATCAACTTCAGGATCGAGCAGAAGCAACAATACCTCTCAGGCACGCTGCATCATCATAGCGATCGACCACAGCGACCGCAGAACTTTGTGCCTGAAGGATAGGTAGCGGTGCAGTTTCCGCACACCACTTCAACCGGCCGCGGCGGGTTCCATGCGATTGCGGCGCCGCCCATCGACGCACCGCAACGTCCGCAGAATTTCGTTCCCGCAGGTTGGTCCACGCCGCAACGAGTGCAACGCAGTGAATTGGCAGCGTTCGGTTGATTCATGCTGGGATAGGATGGAGTGGCCACCGGGGTTCGCGGTTGCGCGGAAGTTTCCACAGTCACCACATCGAAGCTCGTGTTGCCGCAGCGGCCACAGAATTTTGTGCCGGCGGCAAAGCGCGAGCCGCAACGCGTGCACGCGACCACCGCGGGACCATTAATCTGCACACCAGAGACACTGCCCAAACTGCCGCCTTGCGAAGGTGACAAGCCCCTCGAAGGTGACGACTTGAATTGCGCTTCGATGATCTGTTCATTCGCGTCAGGTCGAACTTCGATAATCCGCTCATCGTCTTTGTCACCGGCATGAGCGACTCGCAAAACATGCTGGCCCGGAGGAATTGATTTCAAGATCACGCGGCCCGAGCGGCCGATGCTTCCGTGCCGTTCGTCGTCGACGTAAACCTCCGCGCCCGCGGGCGCCATGATCACCACGCGCGATTCACCTTTGTCCGGAACGATTGATGCGCTATTGAAAGCGTCGTTGAAATCGCTGAACCACTCGCCGACTGTTCCCGGTCGTCCTTCCGGCTCGCGCGCCAGCGCGCGCATCACGGAAGTTTCGATGACGGGCGGCACATCCGTACGCAGGGTGCTCAATGGCGGCGCTTCTTGCGTCAGCTTCGAAGCGAAGATTTGCATGATCTCGCCGGTGAACGGCGGACGGCCGCCCAGCATGTGATAAGCCATCGCGCCCAGAGCGTAAACATCCGCGCGCGCATCAAGTGTCGCGCCCGCCTGCATCTGTTCCGGCGCCATGTACTCAGGCGTCCCGAGAATACCGCGCGACGCTGGACCGCCTCCCGATGCCATCCCAGCAAGACTCTGACTAATAATTTTTGCCAAACCGAAATCGCCCACCTTCACAATATCGTCACTGGCGATCGTTCCATCTTTCTTTCTTCGCTGTACGATGAAAACGTTGGCAGGTTTTAGATCGCGATGCAGAATGCCTTCGTCGTGCGCCGCCTCGACACCAGCACTGATTTGCTTGATCAAAGAGTGCGCCCGCGGCACCGAAATGGTTCCTTCTCGCCGCAGCAGTTGATACAGCGATTCGCCTTCGACGTATTCCATCACCAGAAAGAAGACGCCTTCCTCAGTCTTGCCAAAGTCGGTAACGTCGACGACGTTCGGGTGCTGAATCGACGCCGCGGTGCGCGCCTCGCGCTCGAAACGCGCGATGGCTTCGCCTTCCTGCAAGTCTTCGTCTGAGAGCACGTCGGGACGAATCGTTTTCACGGCGACGCGGCGCGTGACCAGATTCTCGTCACGCGCCAGATAAACCTGGCCCATCGCGCCGCGGCCCAGACGCTTCGTCAACCGATATCGCGAATTAAGCAGCGTCGTGCCGGGCAGCGTCGTTTTTGTGTTTGTCTGATCGTCCGGACACAGTTGGGTGTCGTCTTCAAAGCAACTTTCGCAACGGGGACATTCGCGCATGGGTAATTGAAAAGATGATCGGACGCCGAAAGCATAAGTTGTCGCGCCGGACGGGTCAATTGCCGGACACAAGATGTTGCGCCCGCGGACGCTTGCGCCCACTGTAAGCTGGGCCAAATAAATTGTCTTTACTTGGACCGGCAACTAACTTCATAATCCCTCTGTTCACACGGGCCACGAGGCTCGGGGCAAATGCGGGCGCGAAGGCCCGCGTTTGTGTCTTATACAGAACCGCGAGCGGTAGCGAGCGGATGAACAAAGCGAGCAGGATGCTCGCGAACCGCCGACACGGATGTCGGCGCTCCGGAGGATTCCCGATGCGATCGATTTGGAAAGGCCACATCCGCTTCTTACTCGTTGCGATTCCCATTCGCGTCTATAACGCGATCGAAGCGTCTGAGCGCATTCAGTTCAATCAACTACACCGCGACGATTTTGGTCCCGTCGGTTACGACAAGCGGTGCAAGAAGTGCGGCCAGATTGTCTCGAATGATCAAATCACCAAGGGCTATCAATACGAGCCCGATCGCTACGCCATAGTGGAACCCGATGAGATCGCGAAGATCAAAATCAAAACCACCCGGGCCATCGATATCATTGGCTTTGTCGATACCTCCGAAATTCCCACGACGTTTTTTGACGCGCCTTATTACCTTGGACCGGACGGCGCCGTCGCCGAGAAACCTTACGCGCTGCTGCGCCAGGTTTTGAAAGACACCGGCAAAGTCGGATTAGCCAAGGTCGTCCTGCGCGATCGCGAAGACATCGTCGCGGTCTTCCCGCTGGAAAACGGGATCGTGTTACAAAAGCTGCGTTACCCTGCCGAGATTCGCAAAGTCGAAGAAGTGCCCGACGTCGATAAGGACGTCAAACTCGATAAGAAAGAGTTGGCACTCGCGACCAGCCTGGTCGAACAGATGGTCACTTCATTCGCCGACGTCGATACCATCGATCACTACCACGAAGCGCTGCGCAAACTGATCGACTCGAAGATCAAAGGCAAGAAGATCGCCGAATTTGAAAAGGAAGAAGAACTCCCGCGGCTCGACATCATGACGGCGCTGAAGAAGAGCCTCCAGGCCTCTTCTCGCAAACCGATGGTCAAAGCCGAACCCGCCGCGAAAAAGAAGAGCGCGCTCACTCTTGTGAAAGCGAAGCCCGCGACGGCGAAGAAGCGGAAGGTCGGGTAACACAATTCAGTCGCCTGATCGGGCCAGTTTGCAATGCGCACGTTATTCAGGCATGATGCTTGTAGTTAATCCTTCTCTCGCGCATCGACGGTGATGCGCCCCGCGCACAAAACGATTAGCGCCGGACGTTTGGATAGTTCGAGAGCAGGCTGATTCAAATTTCGAAGCCGCTCTAACAAGAGCATCCGAACCTGGTCCTTCGACCGCTACCGTTTCGCCGAAGCCAATCCGATTCGCAGCTTCTTTTCATTCCCAATAAGGGGAAAGGTATATTTGTATGTTAACGAAACTTTACGTTGGAAACCTCGCTTTCCAAACCACGACTGAGGAGCTGCGCGAATTGTTTGCGACTGCGGGCACGGTCGAATCGGCGAGTGTCGTCGAAGACCGCATGACTGGCCGTTCGCGAGGCTTTGCCTTCGTCGAAATGTCCACCAAAGAAGAAGCCGCTTCGGCCATCGAACAATTGAATGGCAAAGAAGTTGGCGGTCGCGCCTTGAAAGTCAATGAAGCTAAGCCGCGTGAGAATCGCAGCGGGGGCGGATACGGTGGCAATCGCGGCTACGGAAATCGCAACGGCGCTGGCAGTAGCAGCAGTTACGGAGGGAATCGCGAACCGCGCTGGTAATAATCAGCGAGGTTAGGCGATAGCAGTGTGAGCAGTTCCTTTGTTTCCCCGCGATCAAGCGCCGAGCGATTATCACGGCGAACAGAGGAAACTGCCACTGTCACACAGAAGATTAGAGGCGACGATTTGATTTCGTCGCTACAAAAGGACACTTAATGAATTTTTCTCAACTGGGACTCGCGACCGCGCAAGTGCGCGCCTGCGAGTCTCTCGGATACAACGAACCGACACCAATTCAGCGACAGGCTATTCCTGTCATCCTCAGCGGCCAGGATGTAATTGGCAGCGCCGAAACCGGCACCGGCAAGACTGCCGCATTCTTACTTCCCATCATTCAAAAACTCGGTGACCGTAGCCGACCTGGTATTCGCACCCTGGTGCTGGCGCCCACTCGCGAACTGGCGGAGCAGATCCAAAAAAATTATGGCGAACTAAGTTCTGTGGATAGCAATCGCAGCGTGCTCGTTATCGGAGGCACAAACATACGAAAGCAAATCGCGGACTTGCGACGCGGTGCGACAGTGCTGATTGCTACGCCCGGACGTTTGCTCGACCTCACTGAGCGCGCCGCCGTCAATCTTTCGACTATCGAAGTTCTGGTGCTCGATGAAGCCGACCGCATGCTGGACATGGGATTCTTACCGGCAATTCGACGCGTGCTATCGATGTTGCCGGCGAAACGACAGACGCTTCTATTTTCCGCGACGATGTCTTCGAGCATAGAACAACTTGCCCGTTCAACGATGAACGAGCCGAAGCTGATCGAAGTTAGTCCGCGCGGCCGGCCGGCGACTAAAGTTGAGCAGACGGCGTATCAAGTCGCGCAAGAGTCAAAGACCGCGCTGCTGTTGGAATTGCTTGAAAAGGAGGGCTCGCCTTTTGAGCGAGTGCTCGTCTTTACCCGCACGCGACGCGGAGCCGAGCGCCTTTCGCACATCCTGAAAGCTCGCGATCACCGCGTAAATCGAATTCATGCCGATCGAACTCAACCGCAGCGCGAAGCAGCCTTACGTGAATTTCGCAATGGCCGAGCGCGCGTGCTGGTGGCAACCGATATTGCCGCGCGTGGCTTGGATGTCGACGCGGTTTCGCACGTCATTAATTACGACGTGCCGGCAGTGCCGGAAGATTACGTGCATAGAGTGGGCCGCACCGGACGAGCAGGCAATGCGGGCGAGGCCATCACGATCGTCGCGCCCGTCGATGAGCTGTCGATGCGAGCGATCGAGCGTTTGACTGGACAATCAGTGAAGCGAGTTGTGCCAGAAGGTTTTGGCGGCTTGCAACCTATCGCGACGACGGCCGGCAAGCAATTCGCTCGCTTTGCCGCCGCGCGCGGCAATTCAGTGCGTTCATTTCGGCCGCGTCGCGCGCGTTGACGTGCTGCACAGCAGGGCCTTGATTCTATGAAAAGAAGCTAAGTGGCCGATATCAAACAAAGGAGCATTATGGAAGCGAAGCAAGTTTTCTCAAGCGGTGACCGGGTCGAACAGATGTGCCTTACGTGTGGCGAGGAGCGCGGTCATATCGTCGCATCCGTGACCACCAAAGGAAAGGTCACGCGCGTCAGTTGCCCAATATGCGGCTCGCGCGTTCCTTACAAGAGCGGCGCGAGTCGTCGGGCGTCAAACCAACTCGGCGCGCCGTATGATCGCGAACGCACCTATCGACGTGGGCAGCTGATGGTGCATCCGGCATTCGGCGAAGGCGAGGTTACCGCGCTTATCGACCCCGGCAAAATCGACGTTCTTTTCGCCGATCGAATGCGTCGTTTGATTCACGATCAACCTAAGTAATATTCGTGACTGTCAGACGGCACCCAATGCAAACGAAACAATACAACGAAACGCGAAAAACCAAATGGGGCAACCTGATCTTCCTGGCGGTGGCCCATGTCGCGGCCATCGCCGCGCCCTTCTTCTGGAGTTGGTCAGGTCTCGTTAGCGCGATCATCTTTTATTGGGTTGCAGGCAGCCTTGGGATCGGCATGGGATATCACCGCCTTATCACACATCGCGGATATCGTGTTCCAAAGCTAATCGAATATTTCCTGGTGACGTGCGGCACGCTGGCGGTTGAGGGTGGGCCAATTCAATGGGTAGTCACGCATCGAATTCACCACGCGCACACCGATCAGAACGGCGATCCCCACACTCCGCGAGATGGCGGTTGGTGGGCGCATATCGGTTGGATTTTGCGTGGCACTGCACAGGATCACGATCGGGTCACCATCGATCGTTACGCGCCCGATTTGATTTCGGATCGTTATTACCGTTGGCTGAATCGGCTCTTCTTTGTTCCGCTAATCGTGCTCGGCGTATTGCTCTTACTCTTCGGTGGCTGGAGCGTTTTGTTATGGGCAGTAGCTCTGCGGGTGACGCTGGCTTTGCACGCCACCTGGCTGGTCAACTCCGCGACACATATGTGGGGCCGCCGACGGTTCGAGACTGGCGAAAATTCGAGAAACAGTTGGTGGGTGGCGCTGCTTACTTTCGCCGAGGGCTGGGACAACAATCACCACGCCTACCCAACTTCAGGACGCCATGGACTGCGTTGGTACGAGATCGACTTCAACTGGTTCGGTGTTCGCACCTTGCAACTTGTCGGTCTGGCGTCGGCCGTTAAGCGAGTTCGTTTCAATCGCACGACGTTGGCCTGGAAGCTCGGCCGGAACCGTGGCTGGACTAAACGCCTTCACCGCGCCGAGGTCGGATCGTAATGACTATATGCGAATTCTGTTTGCATTACTCACACGGTTCGTGCCGCGTCGGCCTGAACATTCCCAAGACCATGCGGTGCCGCGAATTCGCGCCGGGACTCGAGAAGTTCTGTTCCGATCCGGCAGATTTCGTTAGCCCCAATCAAATCGTCGAGATGGCGAAATTTTTCGGGCTCGAAAAGACAGAACTTAAGCGGGTCAAAGTTGTCGCAGAAAGAGGCCGTCCGTTAACGCCGGCAGAGTGGCGCGAAGGTTAATTCACAATGGTCGGATTGCGAGTATTTACAAACTGTTCGACTATCGAGTCACATGGCGGCCGCGGGGTTTTTTACAGCCGTCGGGACGATGGCCCGTACTATCGCTGGTCCTATTACGAAAACAGGGACGAGTGGCAAGCCGGCCGGGTGTTACCCTCTCGAATCTCGCAAAGAGAACTTCTAATGATGACCTGGAAAACGGTCCCTGAACGACTGCAACGCAGCATCATCGAACACTACGAAGATTGATCACGGCGAGCTGTTTCTATTTGGGCAATAGACGATTTGCTTACGGAAGTCTCTTCCGCACACCGAGGTAAAAGCAGAACCCGCCAGCAGGAAGAAAAGAGCGCGATCAACTCGATCAAAGCAAAACCACGGCGGCGAAAAAACGCAGGGTCGGCTAGAGTATGAAGTCAGTTCTCGCCGTACGCGTCGGCCAATTTGCGAAAGTGGTAGCCAACGGCTGCAAGCCTTAGCGAGTCGACGAATTGGCGTCGATGTTTGATGACGGCCTGCACAAAGAAGCGCCAAAATTCTTTTCGCTCACGATCTATTACGCCCAGCTTAAGCAGGATTCTCGCGAACGCAGCGGTGCCGCCGATGAGGCCGTATGCATGTTTCTCGGAAGCTCTAGGCCGCTTGGTTCGTCCCAGGGAGTCGAGCACGCGTTCGTAGTATTCGCGTGGGCCATAAATCGTTTGCATGATGCGTTGATACCCGCGAACGAGAAATGCCGGATCCATGCGCGTCTTGAAGTTAAAAGTGCAGACCGTGTTATTGCCCGTCGCGTCGGTTCCCAATAGACGCCCTTCGCGATCCAGTCTTTTCCAAAGCTGCGTGTCCGGCAGTGCATTGAGCAATCCAACCATGGCGAGTGGGATGGCGCTGCGGCGAATGAAATCGATTTGCCGTTCAAAGATATCTTCCGGATCGTTGTCGAACCCGACGATGAATCCAGCCATCACCTCGATGCCGTGTCTTTGAATGGTCCTGACTGATTCGACCAGGTTGCCGCGATTCTGCGACTTCTGCGCTTCATGCAGACTTTCCTCAACCGGAGTTTCGATTCCCAGAAATACGCGAGTGAATCCGGCTTCGCGCATATTCGTGAGCAGCGGTTCGTCATCGGCAAGGTTTACGCTTGATTCGGTCAGCAACTCGAATGGATAGCCGTTCTCCTTTTGCCAGCGCGCAAGGTCCGGCATCAGTTGACGAACATTTTTCTTATTGCCGATGAAATTGTCGTCGACGATAAAAACAGTGCCGCGCCATCCGAGAGCTTTTAACGCGTCGAACTCGGCGAGCATCTGCTGGTTACTCTTCGTGCGGGGAACGCGGCCGTAAATTTCAATGATGTCGCAGAACTCGCACGAGAAAGGACAGCCGCGCGAATACTGGACGGACATCGCGCTGTAGCGCTTGAGATTCGCGAGGCCGAAATCGGCAATCGGCGTCATCGCCAGGGCCGGCCGTTCAGCCGCTTGATATACAGCTTTGGTCTCCCCTCGCGCCAGGTCTGCGACAAACTGCGGCAACGTCTCTTCGGCTTCGCCGCGGAAGATATGATCGGCATCGGGCAATTCTTCGATCGTACTGGTGACGTATGGCCCGCCGAGCACCACGCGTTTGCCGCGCGCCTTGGCGAGCTTCACCACTTCGCGGAGCGAATCCTTCTGCACCAGCATCGCCGTCGCGAAGACCATGTCCGCCCAATCGAGATCCGAGTCCTTCAACTTCTCTATGTTGAGATCGATCAGACGCCTCTCCCAGGTGGGCGGCAGCAACGCGGAAACCGTTAATAGTCCCAACGGTGGAAACGCGCAGCGCTTACCTTCGAAGGGCAGCGCGTGACGGAAACTCCAGTAGGTTTCGGGAAATTCTGGGTTGACGAGAAGGATCTTCATTTTGGTTCTCCCACCGAGGTATGTCGAAAGCTTTCAGAAGAGACGACACCAATCATCACTGCAAGCTTTACTTGTAACGGTAAGTGATGCGGCCACGCGTAAGGTCGTATGGTGACATCTCGACGCTAACGCGATCGCCAACGAGAATGCGAATGCGATGCTTGCGCATCTTTCCTGAGATCGCCGCCAGGACGATATGCTCGCTGTTATCGAGCTGAACTTTGAAGAATGCGTTGGGCTGCTTGTCAATAATAGTACCCGCAGCCGGAATCAAATCATCTTTTGCCAAATAGAGTCTCCTTTTTATAGTAACCGTCTCTTTTCCCCTCTCCCTCTGGCAGAGGGTTAGGGTGAGGGCCTGTCCCGACCAAGACAAGTCCATTTATATCCTGGGAGAGATGATTTCGCTCGCCAGAGCGAAATCATCTCTCAATCAACCAAAAATCAAGTTTGAGGATCGAGTAAGCCTTCATCCCCAGCCCTTCTCCCAGGGGGAGAAGGGAGAGCGGCGAGCACTGCGGATCACGATTGCTGACCGCGCACTGCTCATCCCGCATTTACCATCGCGGTTCGCGATTGCCGCCGTAGTTTCCACCACGGCCACCGCCGCCATTACGATTGCCGCCGTAACCGCCGCGATTACCGCCAAATCCGCGGCCACCGCCGCCGGCGCGATTCTCGCGTGGCTTCGCTTCGTTCACTTTCAGCGCGCGGCCGCCGACTTCCTTGCCGTTGAATTGCTCGATCGCCGAAGCTGCTTCTTCCTTGGTCGCCATTTCGACAAACGCAAAACCGCGCGAACGCCCGGTCATGCGGTCTTCGACCACGCTCACTGATTCGACCGTACCGACTTGAGCAAATAGATTCTGCAGCTCGTCGCTGGTGGTTTGGAAAGCGAGGTTTCCCACATAAAGTTTCGTTGACATATAGATTTGCCTTCCCCCTGTTTGGGACTGAAAAAGAAGCTTCGGAATCAGGATTGGCTTCGGCGAAACGGTAGCGGTCGAAGGACCAGGTTCGGATGCTCTTATTTAAGAGCGCTTCGAGTTGTAAAACAAGCCCACTCTCGAACCATCCAAACGTCCGGCGCTAATCGTCTTGTGCGCCGGCGCATCACCGTTGATGCGCGAGAGAAGGATTAACTGGAACGATAATGCCTGAGTCGGAGTGAGGTTGCAAGGCAATCGAAGCGACGACAAGGCCCTAATATCAGTTTGCGATGCTTTGCGACTTTTCGTCTTGGCGTGAAACCAACCTGTTTTCGAGCGATCGACTCTCGCGCAAAGACGCGAAGATGCAAAGAAACGCAAAGCAGAGCACTACCGACGCGACCTCAGATGTGATATCAGACGGGCCGGACTGTTTTCTGAAACGCTTTGACGCCGAGACAGTTCAGGACTTCGCCGCGAGTAATCCACGCGCGCCGAGCGATGCCCACTCCGTACTTCACGTTGTTGAGCGCGCCGGTCGAATGGGCATCGACGGAGACGACAAATTTGATTTTGCGTTTGCGCGCTTCGCGCAACCAATTCGGCGCCATGTCGAGACGATAAGGGTCGCCGTTTATTTCCACCGCGGCGCGAGACTCGGCAATGACATCGAGAATTTTTTCTACGTCGCAATCAAACGGTGGACGCTTCTCAATTAATCTTCCCAGCGCGTGGCCCCAAATCTTGAAGACGGGTTCGCGCATGGCTTTGACGACGCGGTCCGTCATCTTCGCGGAATCCATCTTGTAGCGCGCGTGAATGCTGGCGACGATTACGTCGAACTGTTCCAGGATCCAATCGGGATAATCGAGCGCCCCGTCGGCGGTAATGTCTGACTCGGTGCCTTTGAGAATTTTGATCTTCGTCCTGGTTTGCACCTCGTCGATTTCTTCCCATTGGCGCTGCAAGCGATCGATTTTCAACCCACCGGCATAGAAAGCCGTCGGCGAATGATCGGTGATTGTGAGGTAGCGCATTCCCATCGCTTCAGCAGCGGCGACCATCTGCTCGACCGTGTGCTTGCCGTCAGAATAAGTCGTGTGGCAATGGACCATGCCGCGAATGTCTTCGGTCGTGATCAAATCCTCCGGCAGTTTCTTTCGTTGCGCGGCCTCGACTTCTCCGAGGTCTTCGCGCATCTCCGGCGGGATGTATTGCATGCCGAGCTTGCGATAAATTTCTGATTCGGTCGTCGCAGGCTGTGTCAGAAGCCCGACCATTAGGGAGGGCCGCGCTGCCCTTGCTGACGCGCGGGCTTCTGACACGCTTCTCTTCTTTCGACGTCCGTTGTCTTTTGCAGATAACTCGAGTTTTCTCAAGTGCGCTTCCGAGCCGGTGGCATTCAAAAGCGCGATAGCGAACTTCTCAGGCTTCACTGCGATCAGCTTTGCGTTGAATCCTTCGCTCAATCGCACTACGGCATGCCCGTGGGAATCTTCTTCAGTTCTCACGATCATGGGAAAACGAACGAAGTGATCGATCAGAGTTCTTGGATTCTTCGCACTGGCTGCGATGACAACTTCGGACACCGTCTCGTGCCAACGGCGTAACTCGCCGGCGATCTCAACATCGATCAGCGCGCGCGAAGTCTTCAGATATTCAATGATCCGTTCGGCGGCACGCAGCGCGTGATGAACGTGGATGCGTTGTTCGGCGCGATCCTTTCTGGCGTTTATGGCTTCGAGAATTCGTGCTTCGGTCTTCGCCGTGAATCCTTTGACCTCGCGCAGCTTCCCTGCTTCGGCTGCGGCTTTCAATTCTTCGAGCGTCGTGACGCCGAGCGCCTCGTGCAGTTGCTCGACTTTTTTCACGGTTAAGCCGCGCACTCGCGACAGCTCCGCAACTCCAGGAGGCATTTGCGCGCGCAACTCTTTGAGCATCGATGACTCGCCCGTGGTGTAGAGTTGTTCGATCTGCTTCGCGAGCGCGTAACCAATTCCCTTCACAAACGTCAGCCGATTCTCTTTGATCAGCTTGCCGAGGTCTTCGCCGATTTCGGCGATCGAACGCGCTCCCTGCTTGTATGCGCGAGCTTTGAAATACTGGCCGCCCTTCAATTCCAGAAGAATTCCGATTTCCTGAAGCGCGGCCGCGATGGCGTACTTGTCCATGATTGGCTTTGACATGATCCGAAGAAAAGCAGTCTATGGCATACCGAGTGCCTTTTCACAATCACAACGAGCACCTGCATTTTCAGAATAAGAAACGAACATGCTCGTGAGGATTCTGTAAGAATGGCGAACGAACTGCGCACCGAAGTCGAACAGGTTAAGAAACAGGAAGACGTCAAGCGTGCGCTGAAACAGGCGAGCCCTGTCCAACCCGACGAGACGCCCAAAGCGGAAACCAAAGACAAGCTGGTGCTCACAACGCACGTCTTGCTGCTGATCGCTCTGGCAATAGTTCGCTACTTTCTGCAATTCGATGTGTTTGGATTGACCGTCCAGCATTCGCACGTCTTGCGCATTCTTCGCAACCTCGATCTCGCGGGAATGGCCATTGTCTTCCTGCTAGCGTCGGCAAAGATAGGTGACGTCTATTTGCTCGGGCGGATCGACAACGCCGTTTCGCGATACAACCTGAGGCGCGTCGCCAAACTTGCGTTGGGCCTCATAATCATCTGCATCCTGGTTTCGGCCGTAGTGGAAAACTGGTACACCACCGTCGCCGCGCTCAGTTTGTTTTCGATCGTCGTGGGACTTGCGGTGCAAACGCCGATGACGAGTTTCTTAGGCTGGATTTATCTGCTGGCGCGCACGCCTTATCGCGTCGGCGACCGCATCAAGATTGGCGACGCGACCGGCGATGTGATTGACGTTAGTTACCTCGATACGACGTTATGGGAATTCGGCGGCGATTACCTTTCGACCGATCATCCTTCGGGCCGCATCATCAAATTTCCGAATTCGAAAGTGTTGAGTTCCACCGTCTACAACTATACCTGGCCGCTGTTCCCTTACGTTTGGAATGAAATCAAATTCAGCGTTGCCTATCAGAGCGATCTCGAATTCATCGCCCAGACGATGCAAAAGATCGCGGCTGAGGAAGTGGGCGAATCGATGATGAAGCAAGTGCGCGTGTACCGCGAGTTGCTCGCCCAAACTCCCGTCGATTCTTTGGAAGTGCGCGAGTATCCGTCAGTGCTGTTTCGCGTTAATGCGAATACCTGGCTCGATGCGATCGTGCGATATCTGGTGCATCCGAAGGAAGCCGGCCGCGTCAAGACACGTTTGATAAAGAAGCTTCTGGCCGAACTCAATAAGGCTCCAGACCGTGTGGGATTTCCGAAAGGCGACGCGCGCTAATAATCTCACGGAGGACTCTGAATCAATGAATGAACTGTTTCGACGATTCGCCCAACGCACAGCTCAACTGGTTGGTTCGTCATGGAGCTTCATATTGGCGGTCCTAATCATCGTCGTTTGGGCCATAACTGGTCCCATGTTTCATTACTCCGACACGTGGCAACTCGTGATTAACACCGGAACGACGATCATCACGTTCCTGATGGTTTTCTTAATTCAAAATACGCAGAACCGCGATGCGAAGGCGATTCACTTGAAGCTCGACGAGCTGATCAAAGGCGTCAAAGGCGCGCGCACTGGTTTGGTCAATCTGGAAGAACTTTCCGACAACGATCTGGAGCGGCTGCACCAAGAATTCGAGCACCTGCACAAATCGGCCAACCGTCTTGAGGAAAAGCAAGAGAAAGAAGAGCTGGAAATAGAAGAGACTGTCGAGTCGCTGAAGGAGGCGAAGGCGAAAACGTAATGATTATAGTCTCGGCCTCGATTTATTCTGCGTTCATTTATCCTAAACGAAAATACCAATTGCGGGAATCAGCCATCGATGTTAGCTTTGGTTTACTTTCCCCTATGAAAAAAGCCGAAAGGATTCACAGATGAAAAGACTTGCATTAAACATGAAGATTGCTCTCGCCCTCGGCGTCATCGCGACTTTCGTCACTGCGTCGGCATTCGCGCGGGCGGGCAAACAGGATTTCGTACTTCATAATCAAACAGGCGTTGAGATTCACTCGCTTTACGTTTCGCCTCACAGCAGCGACGACTGGGAAGAAGACATCCTCGGTCGCGACACTTTGCCGAGCGGCGAGAGCGTAAAGATCACCTTCGACGATCGCGATAAGCACGTGCACTGGGACATGAAGGTCACGGACAAGGACGGCAACTCGCTCGAGTGGTACGATCTAAATTTGATTGAAATCGAGGAAGTCACGCTCCACTGGGACAGCGCAAAGGGCAAAGGCTGGGCCGATATAAAATAAGCAACACCTAAATTTTCGAAAACCAAACGACTGCCGTGCGGGCAGTCGTTTGTTTTTGTCTCCGATGATAAACTGCGCCGTCTCGGAGGTCTCGAATGAATCGAAATACCCGCTGTCTGCTTATCATCGTTGCCATCTTTGTCAGCGCTCAGTTCGCCGTTGCTCAATACGATCCGCAGTCGTTCTCTGCCATGCAGTGGCGACTCGTCGGTCCGCATCGCGGCGGGCGCGTCACCAGCGTCGCCGGCATTCCGGCGGATGCGGCAACTTATTACTTCGGCACGCCCGGGGGTGGTGTTTGGAAGACGATCAATGGCGGGCGTACGTGGCAACCAATCTTCGACGATGCGCACGTCGCTTCGATTGGCGCGCTGGCGCTCGCGCCTTCGAATCCGGAGATCGTTTACGTCGGCACCGGCGAAGAAACAGCCGGCAAAGGGATGTATCGGTCGCCCGACGGCGGAAACACCTGGAGTCACATTGGGCTGGAAGACGCGCGGTACATCACGGGCATCGTCGTTGACCCGCAGAATCCGAATACCGTCATCGTATCGACGCGCGATTGGTTTGTCCCGGGGCCCGCGCGCGGGATTTTTAAGACTACGGACGGCGGTAAGAGTTGGAAGAAAGTTTATTTCAAAGACGATCGGACCAGCGTGGTCGATTTGGTGAGAGCTCCCGACGATCCGCGCACGCTGTTCGCCTCAACTTACAAACTGATAATCGATCCCGCGAACCGGCGCGCCATCGGCGCTGACTCTTTCATTCTTAAATCAACTGACGAAGGCGAGACCTGGCAAGAATTGAACGGCGCTGGATTGCCTGAATCTTCACGCGGATCGATTGGATTGGCGATCGCTCCCAGGATAAAACCTTTGCGCGTCTATGCCGTCATGAATAACGGCTTCTATCGATCGGACGACGAAGGCGCCACCTGGACGCGCACCACCAACGATCCGCGCATCACGGGTTCGACTTACTTTGGCAAGACTTACGTCGATCCAGTCAATCCCGATGTGGTTTATGTGGAGCAGACGTCGATGTATCGATCGCTCGACGGCGGCAAGACCTGGGAATCATTCAAAGGTGCGCCCAGCGGCGAAGACCAGCACGTGCTCTGGATAGACCCGCAGAACACGAAGCGAATGTTTCTGGGTTCGGATCAAGGCGCCATCATCAGTCTCGACGGCGGACACACCTGGAGCGATTGGTTCACGCAACCAACGGGACAGTTCTATCACGTCGTGACGGACAATCAATTTCCTTATCGATTGTACGCGGCGCAACAGGATAGCGGCTCAGTCGCGGTGCTGTCTCGCAGCGATTATGGACACATCACGTGGCGCGATTGGTTTTCGACCGGTGCGTTCGAGAGCGGCTACATCTCTCCCGATCCGCAAAATCCAAACATCGTGTTCTCAGTCGGTTGGTACGGTTCAGTGTTTCGGTTGGACCACACGACAGGACAAATAGCGACCGTCTTCGGCCCCGGCGCGAAGTATCGCTATACGTGGGAGACGCCCCTCGTGCGTTCGCCGCAAGATCCAAAAACGATGTATCTCGGAACGCAGTTCGTCATGCGCACGACAGACAACGGCGAGACGTGGCAGGAAATTAGTCCCGATCTGACTGCGAAGAATCCGTCTGAGAAATCGACCGGCGTTATTCAAACGATTGCGCCTTCAGCCACGCAAGCTGGATTGATTTGGGTTGGTTCGAGCGGCGGGGTCGTGCAAAGGACACGCGACAACGGCACGACGTGGAATAACGTTACGCCGGCTGAAATGCCCGAGCGCGCAGACGTCACTTTAATCGAAGCTTCGGCGACTGATGCAAACACAGCCTACTTGATCGCGCAGGTACCGGCTGATCAGCATCCTTACATTTTTCGCACACGCGATGCTGGTAAGACGTGGCAGAAAATCATGAACGGCTTGCCTGACAATGGCATCGCCCGCACAGTTCGCGAAGACCCGCAACGAAAAGGACTTGTCTATGCGGGAACTGAAACGGGCGTTTGGGTTTCGTTCGACGGCGGCGATCGCTGGCAGACACTCCAGTTCAATCTGCCGACGACTTCGGTTCGCGATCTGAATGTGCACGGCAGCGATCTCGTCGCCGCCACATACGGGCGCGGGCTTTGGATTCTCGATGACATTTCACCGTTGCGACAGGTCGACGAGACACGCGTCACCACGTTGCTGAAGCCGGCGGAAGCGACACGCGTTCGTTTCGACAACGATCCCGACACGCCGCTCTCGATCGATTTGGCCCACAGCGACAATCCACCGGAAGGCGCGATCATCTATTACTTCCTGAAGTCGCCGGCTAAACAAGTCTCATTGGACATTGTCGATTCGAAAAGAAATGTAGTTCGCACCTTTTCCAGCATTTCGCCGCCTCCGGATGCGCGGCCGGCAAACGTGCCCGACTATTGGTTTGCGCCTGCGGATGCGCTGACAACGCATGCCGGTCTGAATCGCTTCGCATGGAATCTGGAATGGCCACATCCCGACGCTCTAACGTACAACTTCCGCGGCCGCCACATCGATTACATCGAATACACTCTACCCGATCATGCGGTGCCGGGACGCACGCCGCGTTATCAGCCGCCTGGGCCATTGGCCGTGCCGGGAACTTACGAAGTTGTCTTG
>DASQYL010000221.1:0-9074 GCA_035639235.1 Pyrinomonadaceae bacterium
GGTCGCACCGTCGCGATGTATTGATCGATGACCGAATCCAGCGTGCGCCCGCGTTCGGCGATGTCGCGGCGCAAACGACGAATGAAACGAAGATCGTCCGGAGTGTCTACGAAAATCTTAATATCCATCTGCTCGAGCAGACGCGGCTCGGCAAATATCAAAATGCCTTCAACGATGACGATTGGTTTCGGCTCGACGCGTGTCGTGGCCGGCAGCCGCGAGTGTGTCCTGAAATCGTAAATCGGCAGCTCAACGGGTTCGCCTGCATTCAACTTCTTGAGATGATTAATCAGCAGTTCGTTATCAACCGCATCCGGGTGATCGAAGTTCGCCGCGTTCCGATAGTCTAGCGGCATGTCCTTCAAATCGCGGTAATAGAGGTCTTGCTGAATGAAGACGACCTCATCCGCACGGACTGATTCCAGAATGCGATTAGCAACTGTGGTTTTGCCTGACCCTGTGCCGCCTGAGATGCCGATGATCATCTTGGGTACGCACGCCGCTGGCATGCTTCTCCATGTTGTTAACGAGCACGCCAGAGGCGTGCGTACCTAACTATTCAAGTCTCGCAATCACTCTTCTCAACAACTCCGTGAACTGGGCGCGCACGCGTTTACCAATCTCCATTACCTGACTGTGATCGATAGGCCGATTAGAAACTCCCGCCGCCAAATTCGTTATGCACGAGATGCCGATGACTCGCATGTCCATGTGCCGTGCGACGATTGCCTCTGGCACCGTGCTCATGCCGACGGCGTCAGCGCCCAAAGTACGCACCATGTGAATCTCGGCGGGCGTTTCGTAGCTTGGCCCTGAAAGCGCCGCATACACTCCGCGCCGCAGATCGATCTCCATGGTCTTCGCTTCTTCGATCACCAAATTCTGCAAATCGGGATCGTAAGTCGAGGTTAGATCCGGAAAGCGCGGCCCAAAACGATCATCGTTAGCTCCGATCAGGGGATTTACTCCCATAAGATTGATGTGGTCACTGATGACCATTAGCGAGCCCGGCGTTAATTCGGTATTCAAAGAGCCGGCCGCGTTCGTCAAAATCAAGGTTTGCACGCCGAGCATTTTTAGCACGCGCACCGGAAAGGTGACGTCGTCGAGTGAGTAGCCTTCATAAAAATGGAACCGGCCTTGCATCGCAGCGATGGGAACGTTGCCGGCGTTGCCGACAACCAGCCGGCCCGCGTGTCCTTCGACCGTTGCCTGCGCAAACCCTGATATATCTTTGTAAGCAATTGCTGTAGGCTCGCTCAATTCATCCGCAAACGCGCCCAGGCCACTGCCCAGCACCACGGCAACCGCCGGCTTCAAGTTCGTGCGTGATCGAATTTGTTCCGCGGCACGTTGGGCGCGGTCGTAGAGTACAGATGAGCCTGGTCTTGCTGTCGTCATTTGATGATAGCTCTGCGATTGTTATGCGTTCGCCACATTCGTAGACCCAGAACAACTGCGGCTACTAATAAACCAAATATCAAATCGATTAACGCCTCGCGCCGAAGGTCAGCAACTGCTGCGTCGTTCAGCCGGCCTAACATTCCTAATCTGTGATTCGCAATATCGTTCTCGAGATACCAAGCCAGTATGCCAGAAATCGCCGGGATTAACCCAATCATTAAAAACCAGATCTGTCCCGCGCGCTTCCTGACCAACATCGTCATAGCTAAGCCGAGCAGCAGCACAAATATAATGATGAAAAAATGGAGAACCGTGAAGAGACCGGCGTTCTTGATGAAGTCAGTGAGAGCTTCTCTCATCGACTATCGTTCTTTCCGATAGGGAGTTCCCAGCGCTTTCGGCGCGCGCGATTGGCCGATGAAGCCGGCGAGCACAACGATGGTAACGATGTAAGGAATCATCTGAATGAATTGCACGGGAATATCCTCCGAAGGATTCCAGGGCAATTTCGCAACGCCCTGCATTTGAATCGTGAGCGCATCTGCAAAACCAAAGAGCAAACAAGCCAGCATCGTTTGCACTGGCCGCCATTTACCGAAGATGAGCGCGGCCAGCGCGATGAACCCGCGGCCCGCAGCCATGTTGCGGGTAAACAGCGACGATTGTCCGATCGAAAGATAAGCACCGCCGATTCCGGCCAGCGCGCCCGACAGAATCACGCCCACATAGCGCATCGTGTTCACGCCGACGCCTGCCGCATCGGCAGCTTCGGGATTTTCTCCGACCGCGCGCAGACGTAAGCCAAACGGCGTTTGATATAAAACGTAGCGCGTGACGAAGACTACGACGAGCGCCAACAATGAAATGATCGAAACGTCGGTGAAGATGCGCCAAGCGGGCATGAACGGCAACAGGCGCGAAAGCACCGGCAACAAATTCTCTTTGGGAATCTGCGGCGTCGATCCTGATGACAAAAATAGCGCGCCACTTAGAACGGCCGGCAGACCGATGAACAGAATATTAATTCCGGTGCCGACAACTACTTGATCGGCTTTGAAGCGAATGCACGCGAGGGCGTGAATGCCGGCAACCGCTGCCGCCGCAATAATCGCGGCGCCTAATCCAATCCAGGGGCTGTGCGCATAAAAGGTTATCGACGCGGCAGTGAAAGCGCCGGCCAACAATAGCCCCTCGAGCGCGATGTTGATGACGCCGGATCGCTCAGAGTACAAACCACCGAGCGCCGCCAACACCAAGGGCGTCGACAGGCGAATCGTTGAGAATAGCAGTGACCAGGTGAAGATTTGACGCACTAAACTTTCGCCCTCTTCATCAAACCAAACTTCTTGCCCGCGCCGAAGATCGCGTCAGGACGCAAGGCCACGAGAATGATCACAATTCCCTGCAGCATGTCGACGATGTCTTTCGAGACATGCAACGTGAAAGCGTCGACAAAAATTCCGCCGCGCAAAAGAATGGCGAACAGGATCGCCGCGAGAAACACCCCCACCGGATGATTGCGGCCGAGCAGCGCTACCGCAATGCCGACGAACCCGTAGTTCGCCGAGAAGCCATCGTAATAGCTATGCCGGTATCCGAGCACTTCGTTGATGCCGACCATACCGGCCAGGCCGCCTGAGATTGCCATCGCCAGAACGATCTGCTTGCGAATCGAAATGCCACCGTACTCGGCCGCCGATGGATTGGCGCCCGTCGCGCGCAACTCGTATCCCCATTTTGTCTTCCAGAGAAAGACATAAACCAGGATGCAGGCGAGCACCGCGAGGATGAATGCGAAGTTCAAGGGAATGCGTTCGGGAAATCCAGGGATAAACCGGCCCAGCGTGGGCAGATGCGCCTGCGGGCTGATCGGCGCAGTTTGCAAAATCGGATCGCCCGGAATTTTATAGCGATATTGTGTGAAGTAACTGAGCAAAGCGATCGCGATGAAGTTCAACATGATCGTGTTGATGACTTCATGCGATCCAAACTTTGCTTTCAATACTCCCGGAATGCCGCCCCAGATCGCGCCGGCCGCAATCGCGGCAACACAACAGAACGGGACGAGCAGATAGATCGGCAAATGCATGAAGGGAGTGATCGCCGTGTTGCCCGGATCCTGAGCGCCGAATTTGAATCCGATCCAGGCTGCGGCGAACGCCGCTACGTAAAGTTGGCCTTCGGCTCCGATGTTCAGCAGGCCGCAACGAAAAGCCACCGCGACCGCGAGTCCCGTAAAGATCAAAGGCGTCGCGTTGAACAGCGTGTAGCCAATCCCGTCGGGCCATGAAAACGCGCTGCCGATCAGCAGCTTGTACGTCTGCCACGGACTGTCACCGATAATCCAGACGACGATCCCGCCGATCACGAACGCGATCAGCACGGCGATAAGAGGGAAAATAATTTCGCGAATTATCTTCATTCTTGATTCGCGCCGTTCGGCGCGAAATGTTTATAGTGGGGCTCTTCTCTGAATCCTGTCGGCATCGCGAAAACTCTGCTTTCGCGACGCCGACGTTAAGATCAAAATATGGACGCCGGACTATAAACATTCGGCGCCTACGGCGCCACTTTACG
The DNA here is from genome assembly GCA_035639235.1 of Pyrinomonadaceae bacterium. Taxonomy (GTDB): domain Bacteria; phylum Acidobacteriota; class Blastocatellia; order Pyrinomonadales; family Pyrinomonadaceae; genus UBA11740. Next base: position 3,982 of record DASQYL010000221.1, read on the forward strand.
AATCAGACTATCGATGACCCCCCCGTCATCATCAGACCGATCTCTTCATTTGTCGTGATCTTCGGATCGACTTCACCAACGATTTTTCCGTTGTGAATAACGAGCAGCCGGTCCGACAACGCCGTGACTTCTTCCAATTCCGCAGACACTAACAGCACGGCGCAGCCCGCATCGCGCAACGCCACCAGCTTTCGATGAATGAATTCAATTGCGCCAATGTCAACGCCACGAGTCGGCTGCGACACGAGCAAAAGCTTCGGCGGCAACTCAAACTCGCGGCCGATGATCAATTTCTGTTGATTGCCGCCCGACAGCGCGCGGGCGGGCAGGTCCGGATTTGGCGGGCGCACGTCGAAGTCTTTAATAACTTGTTGAGTACGACGCTGAATTCCTTTTTGATCGAGCAGGATACCGCCGGCGGACACCGCCGGTTTGCGATAATGAATGCCGAGAATCGTGTTCTCAGCCAAACTGAAATCGAGCAACAAACCGCGACGATGTCTATCCTCTGGGACGTGCGCGATCCCGATCTCTTTCCGCTGCCGCGCGTCGCTGCGAGAAATGTCTTTGCTCTCAAACGCTATTGTGCCGGAGGCGTGCGACGCGGGAATCAATCCGGCGAGCGCTTCGATCAACTCTGTCTGGCCATTGCCTTCGACACCGGCGATACCGACGATTTCACCCGCTTTCACTTCGAGCGAAACATTATCGACGCGCTTCGATCCATCGCGACCGAGAATCGTCAGGCCGCTGACGCTTAACACGGCAACGCCCGGTCTTGCGTCAGGTTTCTCGACGCGCAACAAAACTTCGCGGCCCACCATCAAGCGAGCCAGTTCAGCGGCATTGGTCTCGCTGGTTTTCAAATTTCCTACGACGCGGCCGTCGCGCATCACCGTCACGTCGTCGGAAATCGCCAGTACCTCAGAGAGTTTGTGCGTGATGATTACGATCGTCTTACCTTGCTCGCGCATGCGCCGCAGGATCACAAAAAACTCCTCGACCTCCTGCGGCGTGAGCACTGCCGTGGGCTCGTCAAGAATCAATAACTGCGCGTGTCGATAGAGCGCCTTGAGCAACTCGACGCGTTGCTGCTGGCCCACCGACAAAGTCTCGATCGTGGCGTTCGGATCGACGGCGAGTTTGAACTCATCGGACAGTTTACGAATCTCCGCAGCAGCTTTTTTGAGATCGAGCGCCGCGGCGCTGCCTGGCTCCGATCCCAGCACGATATTCTCGGCCACGGTCATCGGCTCGACCAGCATGAAGTGTTGATGGACCATACCGATGCCGAGCGCAATCGCGTCATGCGGCGTGCGAATCTCGCGCACTTGATCGTTGATCAGAATCTCGCCTTCGTCCGCGGTGTAAAAACCGTAAGCGATACGCATCGCCGTGGACTTGCCGGCGCCGTTTTCACCGACGATTGAATGGATTGTGCCGGGAGGGACCTTGAAGGAAACGTGATCGTTCGCCAAAACCGCGCCAAAGCGTTTGGTGATGTTGCGTAGTTCGATCATGTTGGAGCGCCGACATCCTGTCGGCGGTGCGCGGGCATCCTTGCCCGCACCTTGATCCGAAAAGCGCAGGCATGGATGCCTGCGCTCCATTCACTGCATCATTCTATCGACAACTCTAATATCTCCCGCCACAATTTTCTTCTTCGCTTCTTCTGCTGCTTGCACAATCTGTGGATTAAGAAGATTTTGGTTGTTCGCGTCGATCACGTAGCCGACGCCGTCGGTATCCAATCCAAAAACGTGAAAGCCGCCATCGAATTTGTGATTGGCGACATCTTTCACGATGTCGTAGACCGCGTTTTCGACATGCTTGACCATGCTGGTCAGGACGAATCCCGGCTTGACGGCGTTTTGATTTGAATCGACGCCGATGACGAAATGCGTGGCTCGGCCGTTCGCGTCTTTGCCCGATTGTTCGACCGCATCGAAAGCGCCGAGACCGGAATTACCAGCAGCCGTAAAGATGACGTCAGCGCCTTTGCCGATCTGGGCCAGCGCGATCTCTTTCCCCTTGCCCGGATTATTCCAGGCAGCATCGGTTACGCCCACGTAATTTTGAATCACTTTAATATTCGGATTGACCGATTTCGCGCCCTGCTCGTAGCCGCCTTCAAAACGATGAATCAATCCGATATCCATGCCGCCCAGAAATCCAATCGTGTTTGTCTTGGTGGTCATGCCCGCAATCAGGCCGACCAGATACGAGCCTTCGTGCTCTTTAAAGACCAGCGAAGCGACGTTTGATTTCGGCGTCTTGCCGTCGGCTTCAAAAATCACTCCGTCGATAATCGCGAAGTGAATGTTCGGATAATCAGTCGCGACCTTTTGCATGATCGGCCCTTGCGCGAATCCAACGCCGATCACCAGATCGTAATTGCGCTCGGCGAAAGCGCGCATGGCCGGCTCGATCGATACGGGATTTCCCGGCTCGACGTCTCGCACGATTACGTCCAACGGCGGCTTGCCGCAACTCGTCTTGCCGTCGGGCATCATTCCCGTCTCGGCGCACTTGACTCCGTTCCAGGCGGCCGCATTAAAAGAGCGATCGTCTTTTCCGCCGATATCGAAAACGATACCAACATGGATTTTCGATTTGTCGTCCGCGCCATAGCTGACCCGATTGCACGCCTGGCCGGCGAAGATTAGCGACGACAATAAGAGGAAGGTTAGTAGAACTTTCAACTTCATTTGCTTGCCTCTTTGGAGTGCGCCGGCAGAGCGAAGCGGCGACGGCGCACTCCAAATTACTCGATCACTTCCTTTATCAAACGCGGCGTCCGGGCGAGCAGCTCTTCGCCAATCTCAAAAGCTGACGCAATTCTTCTGGCAGCAGTTTCGCCGCGAGCGGAATCGTTGCAATAGATCGTCCCGAGCAGCTCGCCTGATTTAACCTCTTCTCCGAGCTTAACCTCGGCGATAAAAGCGACTCTGGGATCGATTTGGTCCTCGACGCGGACTCGACCGCCGCCGGCTTCGGCAATCGCGTTGCCGATTTCTTCCGCATCAACTTTGATGACAAAACCAGAGCGCGGGGATTCTACCTTAAACGAATTCTCTGTCAACGGCAGAATCCGGCGCGGTTCGTCACACACGCGCGGGTCGCCGCCCTGCGCTTCGATGTTGCGACGAAAACACTCCAGCGCGGCTCCCGATTCCTGGACGTTCTTCACGCGCTCGCGCGCGGCATCCAGAGACTTTTCGAGATCGACCAACATCACCATGCGGGCGGCAAGTTCGATCGAAAGATCGAGCACCGGCCGTGCACCTTTTTTGATATCCCCACGCAGCAACTCGATGCATTCGAGGACTTCGACTGAGTTGCCAACTGCCTGACCTAACGGCTGATTCATATCGGTGATCAGAGCTTGCGATCGAACGCCGAGCGAATTACCGGTTTTCACCAAAGCCACAGCGAGACTCCTCGCGCGATCATGTTCACGCATGAACGCGCCGGAGCCGGTCTTGACATCGATCACCATCGCGTCCAGCCCAGCCGCGCCTTTCTTGGAAATGATCGACGCGACGATCAAAGGAATCGCTTCGACGGTTGCCGTGGCATCGCGCAGCGCGTACAACTTTCGATCTGCGGGCGCGATCTCGTCCGTTTGGCCGTTCATGGCGAAACCGCAGCGATCGAGCACTGCGCGAAATTCTTTCAATGATAAATCGACGCGATAACCCGGAATCGATTCGAGTTTATCCAGCGTGCCGCCCGTGTGGCCCAGCCCGCGGCCTGAGATCATTGGCACGCAGATCCCGGCGGCAGCCGCCAGCGGCGCGATCAATAACGAAGTCTTGTCGCCGACGCCGCCCGTCGAATGCTTGTCGGCTTTTGGTTTGGGGATGTTGGAAAAATCGAGGATGTCGCCGGAGTGCAGCATCGCTTGCGTCAGCGATGACTGCTCGGCATCAGTCATGCCCCGTAGCAGAATCGCCATTAGCAGCGCCGTGCTTTGATAATCGGCGACTTGGCCGCTGGTGACGCCGTGGATGAAGAACTCGATCTCTTCGCGCGACAACTCGCCGCCGTCGCGTTTCTTGCGAATGATGTCCTGAGGACGCAAATTGGTTTCTCTTTGGCTCTGTCTATTTCAGTTCGGCGCTTAGCAACACGATCGCCTGTGATCCGACCGCTTCGCCACGCCCAACCGCATCCAATGCTTCGCCCGTTTTTGCCTTGACGCTCACGCGGGCAACTTCGACGTTCAAAGCCTTCGCCAGATTCTCGCGCATGGCATCGATATGCCCGCGCAGTTTCGGACGTTCGAGCATGACGTTGGCATCGACGTTCTCGATTTCAAATCCGCGTTCGTGCGCCAGCCACACCACCCGCGAAAGCAACTGCATGCTGTCGGCGTCTTTCCACTGTGAATCGGTATCCGGAAAGTAAACGCCTAGGTCGCCCTCAGCCAGCGCGCCAAGGATAGCGTCCGCGATGGCATGTGTCAGCGCGTCACCGTCCGAGTGACCGTCGCTGCCGCGATCGAAGGGGATGTTAACTCCACCTAAAACCAGCGGCTTCGCTTCGATGAGCCGATGCGTGTCATGTCCAATGCCAATGCGAAACATAACTGTAGGGCCGAGGCTTGTCACCACCCGTTCTTCAGGCATGCTGGGCAGGGACAAGCTCTGCCCCGATAGATTTCAACCACGCTTCTGCCAGCGCCAAGTCTTCCCTGGTCGTTATTTTTATATTGCGGGCACCGCCTTCGACGGCCGCAACTTCCACACCCAAATCTTCGACCAGCAAACTATCGTCAGTAACATCAGTGCCTGACGATTCAAACCTCGCCAAATTCTCGTAAGCTCTTTTAAGAATGTCGAAGCGAAAGCATTGAGGTGTCAAGGCGCGCCGCAACTCCGAACGTGGCACCGTTTGGCGAACCCGATCATTCTCTATGCGCTTGATGGTCTCATTGACCGGCCCCACCAGAATCGCTGCCCCTGTTTCTGTCGCTGCATCAACCACGCGGTCGATCTCGTCAGCCGTGACCAAAGGACGGACAGCGTCGTGCACCGCCACCATTTCAGCATTGTCAATTGCGGTTAGTCCCTGGTTCACAGATTGAGCAC
>DASQYL010000222.1:0-10206 GCA_035639235.1 Pyrinomonadaceae bacterium
GGCATCGACACCGCGGATGTCATCGCTGCCCAACGACAATTCCTCGGCTTGTCGAGTTTCAATGGATGCGCGTTGACCGCCGCCGACGCGACGAAGGATTCAACTGTTGATACCACGGACGTGATCGCAATTCAGCAGTTCTTCCTCGGAATGAACTCCGGCACCGCCCACGTAGGCGAATGGATTTTCAATCCGGCGAATCGCGCGTACTCGAACCTTTCGTCCGATCAACCGGCGCAAAACTATGACGCATTGGTGGTGGGCGATGTCACAGGCGACCTAACGCCGTCGTCGCGAGCAAATCGGGACGACGCCGCGCAACCACTTAACCCCGCGACGGTGGCCACGGTATCTCTGCCGGTTGCAAACGTCAGCACTAACGTGAGCGTCTTCACGCTCCCCGTCGCGACGACCAATATTAATTCAGCCGACAACCTGATTGGTTTCCAGGGCGACTTTACTTTCGATTCATCGGTCGTTAGTTTCCAGGCGACTCCGGCATCACCCGCGGGTCTGACCGCGACGAACTGGAACGTCAGCGGTAATGTTCTGGGCAGCGGAACTATCAAGACCCTCCGCATCTCGGCATTCTCAACGACCTCGACGCCACTCTCAGGTTCAGGCATTTTGTTTAATTTGAATTTCACTAGAGTTGGCAATGCCGGCGCCACCACGACACTGCAATGGGCCGCTTCACCAAATAACTTCGTGTTCATCGACACGAGTCTGAATAAGCAAGCTCCCGGCGGCACGCCCGACGGCAATATCACCATCGTCGGACCGACGGCGTCGAACGGAACCGTGGGTGGACAGATACTCGATGGCAACGGAAATCCCGTCGAAGGCGCCGCCATCCGCATGGGCGGCGCACAGGATCGGCTGACGATTACCGACGCTGAGGGTAATTATCATTTTGATAATGTCGAGACCAACGGCCTCTATGTTGTCACGCCGTCGCGGGTGAACTTTAGTTTCAGTCCATCGCAACGAAGCTTTAGCCAGTTGGGCGCGCATACCGAGGCGACCTTCACCGGCAGCGCAAACAGCGGCGGCCTTAATCCGCTCGACACGACCGAGTACTTTGTCCGTCAGCAGTATCTCGATTTCCTGGGACGCGAGCCCGATGAGTCAGGATTCAACTTCTGGGTCAACAACATAGATTCGTGCGGCAGCGACACAAATTGTCGCGACGTCAAACACATCGACACTTCGGCCGCTTTCTTCCTGTCGATCGAATTTCAACAGACAGGGTATTTGGTCTATCGGACATACGAGGCGGCCTACGGAGATTTAACCGGAGCGCCGGTGCCGATCAGATTGGCCGAGTTCACACCAGACACTCGCGAGATCGGAAACGGCGTGGTGGTCTTACAGGGTGGGTGGCAACAGAAACTTGAATCGAACAAGCAAGCATTCATGACCGAGTTTGTACAACGTCAGCGATTCGTGACCGCCTACCCGACGAACATGTCGCCCCAGCAATTTGTCGACAAGGTTTTCGGAAACGCGCACGTCGATTTAGGCGATCCCGATCACGCAGCTTGTCTGTCTGAGTTCGGCGCCGCGTCCGATACGACAGATGTGGCGGCGCGCGCCCGCGTCCTCCGGCGCGTTGCTGACAACTCAACGGTCGTGCGCCAGCAATTCAATCGGGCGTTCGTTTTGATGGAGTATTTTGGCTACCTCCGTCGCGATCCAAATTCAGGTCGCGATACAGATTTTAGCGGCTATCAATTCTGGCTCGATAAGCTGAATCAATTCAACGGCAACTTCGACAACGCAGAGATGGTGAAGGCGTTCCTCTCGTCAACTGAATACCGCGGCCGTTTTCCGCGCTAGCATCCCATCAGTGTCTTGCGCCCAATCTGAAGAGAGGTCGGTCAAGAGAGCACCCGTCATCACCAAAAAACTTGACATCTCACGGGTGTCTTGCTACAAACCACATCCAGTTTCAATAAGCACCGAGTTTACAACCCGATCGCGGCACTGGTTTGATCGTTCTGGCCCGCCTCTTCTAATCCACCAGCTCCGCGGCCAAATCAAAGGAGGAGTTCAAAAATGAAAGCCAACAAGTTTCTAATGATCGCACTTGGGGCATTGCTCTTTACAGCGGTGCAAATCAACGCAATAGGTCAGGTAGCGAAAGACAAGTTCGCGACCGAAATGGCCAATGGTTCGGCTATCAGGTTTGACATGGCCGCGGCCAATTCCGGTGGGACGCTGACTATCTCTGCGCCTGACGGCCGAATTTTTAGCAAACAGATAAGCGCCGGCGCCAATCCGGAGTTTCAACTGGTCGATAACCAGGGGGAACGACTGCCGGACGGTATCTACATTTATGAGTTGCGTCTAACACCAGCTCTCGCCCTCGCCAGCAAAGACTCGAGCGCGGCGCGCCGCGATGAGGTTCCGGAAGCTGTACGAGCTGGGCGGAGGCCCGCAGCGCCCGGTCTGGTTCAATCGGGATCGTTTCAAATTCTGAATGGGCAAGTAATTGTGGCCGGCTCTTTACAAGAAACTCCGCGCCTCGATAAGACGACCGATAAGCCGCGTGGCTCCGGTGCGGCCATGTCGGGGAACACCGTGAGGAGGCTACAAAACCATAGATTCTCGCTCGGCATGATGTTCGATCAGGTGATTGCGGACGACCTGATTGTGCAGGGGAGTACTTGCGGAGGCCTTGATTGCGTCAATAACGAGAGCTTTGGCTTTGACACCCTGAGGTTGAAAGAAAATAACACCCGCATATCTTTCAACGACACCAGCACCTCAGCCGGTTTTCCTTCGAATGATTGGACGATCAGGGCTAATAGTTCTTCGAGCGGCGGCGGCAATTTTCTGGCCTTTGTGGATCGCGGATCCAGCGAGGACGGCAGCGAGACCGGCACCATCATTTTCGAAGTTGACGCCGGGGCCCCAGCCAACTCACTGAGAGTATCCAGTGCCGGCAAGGTAGGTATCAAGACTGCCGCGCCGGTATTGGATGTGCACGTAAACTCGACTGATACGCCCGCGCTTCGGATGGAACAAAACAACAGCGGCGGTTTTACTGCTCAAACCTGGGACATTGGAGCAAACGAAGCCAATTGGTTTGTGCGTGACGTAACTGGCGGCTCGCGCTTGCCATTGCGCATTCGTCCTGGCGCGCCGACCAGTAGCATCGACATTTCCGCCACCGGCAACGTGGGTGTCGGGACTGCGAGCCCGGGCCGACTGCTTTCAGTCGTCTCTGGGTCGTCCGACGCGATTGTTCAGATGTCGCGCGGGGCGAACACTTTTCTGGCCTCTCTTGAGTTGAAGACCACTTCAACCCAGGACTGGCTGGTAGGAACACGCGATACTTCCAACAGCGACTTCCACCTATTCTCGTTTGGTACGTCTGCCGATGCGCTTACCGTGCTGCGCAGCAACGGCAACGTCGGCATCGCCACCACTGCGCCGACTGATACTCTTTCGGTCAACGGCAGCGCCAGCAAGCCTGGCGGTGGAACGTGGTCAGTGTTTTCCGACGAGCGCTTGAAGAACATCAGCGGACGATTCACACCGGGCCTCAGCGCCGTCATGCAGCTACAGCCGTTGCGTTATCGGTACAGATCGGGCAACGCTCTCGGTCTGGCTGCTGACAAAGAATACGTTGGGTTTGGCGCGCAGGCGGTCCAGAAGGTCATTCCCGAAGCCGTCAGCACCACTGCCAGCGGCTACTTGCAAATTAACAGTGACCCCATTCTCTGGACCATGCTAAACGCGATTAAGGAGCAACAAAAAGAAATTGAAAGCCTGAAGAGTCAGGTTGCAAAATTGAAGGCAACCTCTCACCGGCGACCGCGAAGATAGACGATTCTCTCGCAGGCCATCGAAGAAAAGGCGCACGCGGCGGTTCATGGCTGCCGCTTGCGCCTTTAATTTTTTGCTGCCAGCGGATTTTGATTAATTCACAAACCGACGCAACTGCACGCTGATCGCGAATCCGATCGCGATGAAAGTAGCGAGCACCGACGATAGTCCCGCGCTCATCAACGGCAAGGGCACGCCGATTACCGGCAACATCCCCAAAGCCATGCCGACATTGATGAAGATCTGAAAGATCAGGCCGCCGACGATAGCCATTATGACTAACATACCGGTGCGATCACGCGACCGGCGCGCATCGTTGATCAGGCGAATCAAAAGCAGCGCATACGACAACAAGAGCAGCAGGCAACCGATGAAGCCTGTCGTTTCGGCAGTGACCGCAAAAATAAAATCGCTGTGAGGCTCCGGCAGGAATTTCAAACTGCTCTGCGAATACTCGCTCGTGCGCGCGCCCTTTAATCCACCTTCTCCGACCGTCACCATCGATTGCCAGGTGTGATATCCGTATCCACGCTTGTCCGCATTTTCCGGATCGAGAATGACATTGATTCGTTCGAGCTTGTATCCATGCAGCAGGCCGGTTTTGACTCCGACCGTATAAGCCAGCGGCGCGCCGACAATACAAGCAAGCAGCGCCGCGGCAACCATCCACATTCGCACTGACGAGAGAAAAAGAACGACGGCCAGCAAAGGGAAATAGGTGAGTGCCTGCCCGGTGTCCGGTTCCAACAGCACCAAAATGATCGGCAATCCGAGGATCACACAACCCATGAACAATTCTTTCCACGTGAGCGTGCCGGTGCGATGTTTGCCAAAGTATTTTGCCAGCATCAACACGACGGGGATCTTTACAAACTCAGAGGGCTGGAATTGGCCCGCGATTGGCAGCTTGATCCAGCAGCGCTGGCCGTTGATTTTCAAGCCGACATGAGGAATGAGGACAATCACCAGCAACCCCAGACCCAAAATGTAAAAGATAGGGGCGAGTTCGACGAGGCGCCGATAATCCGTGAAAGCAATCAAGAGCATTGCGACCAAAGCAATGCCGAGACCGATCAATTGTTTCTGCCAAAACGTCTCAGTGGGTTGAGCCTTATGAATTTGCCATGCGCCAAAGCTGACGATCGCGATGGCCAACAACGCAATTAGCCAATCGAAATCTCGGAGCGTACGTTTTTGTAAGACGGCAACCATGGAAATAGTGAGCAGTGATTCGTAGACGTCAACGAGTCGTCATGGCAATGTTATTCCCCGCATCCTTTGCGCCGCGCGTCTTGGCGTAATAAACGTCATACATCGCACGCACGGCAGGAGCGCCGAAGCGCGATCCCAGCCCCGCATTTTCAATCAAGGCGACACAGGAAATTTCCGGTTTGTACGCCGGAGCATATGAAACGAACCACGAATCGTCCTTGTGTTCGCTTCCCTCTTTACCGAGACTGACGACTTGGGCCGTCCCGGTTTTTCCGGCAATGTCGAAACCTGCGAGCTTGATCCCGGTCGCTGTGCCGGCTTCGTTGACTACCGACCACATTGCATGGACCACGACATCGCTCTGGTCCGTGGGTAGACCTAAATCCCTGGCGACTTGATGCTCGAAAATATGTGCTGACCGCTCAGGAAAGATCGGCGCATTTTTGGTCGCGTCGTAACCGACCGCGCCGATCGCGTGCACCGCTTTCAGCAAATGCGGCACAAACATATGGCCTTTCATGCCAATGGCAGAATGCGCGCGCAACAAGGCCATCGGCGTCAGCACATCTTCGCCCTGGCCAAACGACGAATAGACAGTATCGATGTCTTTCCAATCCGGGTCCTTCGGAAAGAGCTTGGCTTTCAATTCGCGTGACGGCGTGGTGCTTACCGTTTCATGCGGCAAGTCGATGCCTGTCTTCTTGTCGAGTTCGAACATTTCGACCATCTGCTGAATGCCTTCGAGATGCATCTTCAATCCCAGCCGGTAAAAATAGCCATCGCACGATTTCTCGATTGCGATGTGAATGTTGGGCGAGCCGTGGTTGCCGCCCATGCAGCGGGTGAACTTGTTGCCGATAGTGATGCCGCCGCCGCAAACGAGGTTCGAATTCTCGAGTGTGATTGCGCCTTGCTTCAATCCGGCGGTCGCCATCAAAGGCTTCCAGGTCGAACCGGGCGGATACTTCCCTTGAATCGCGCGATTTAGCAGTGGATGATCCGGATCGTTCAGCAGCTTCTGGTATTCGGCACGGCCTGCTTTTGTCGTGATGCGTTGTGAGAAGAGATTCGGATCGAACGTCGGCGCCGAAGCCATCGCCAGAATTTCTCCATTGTTTGGATCCATTGAGATGATCACTCCGCGGCCCTTCGGCGATTTGCGCAACTGATCTTCGGCAGCCTTCTGCAAATCGAGATCGATCGTGATTACGATGTCCTGTCCTGATTGGGGCTCGACGCGCTCGACTTCGCTTTGAATGTGTCCGCGGCTGTCGACGATCACCTTGCGATAACCATCGCGGCCACGGAGATATTCATCGTAGACCGCTTCCAAACCTTCCTGTCCGATGATATCGCCAGGTTTGTATCCCTTGTCGCGGTACTCAGGCTGCTTCAATTGCTCGGGACTGATCTCGCCGACATAACCGAGGACATGACACAACAAACCGTTTTCCGGATAACGGCGTTGCGGCGTCTGCTCAATCCGCAACGTCGGATATTCGAGCTGATGCGCGTCCACCCACGAGATGTCGCCAGGCGTCACGCCTTCTTTTATTAAGATCGATTCGAACGCCGGCGAAGTGGCCGCCTGGTCGAAACGTTCACGCAAAATATCCGCATCGATCTTCAAACCGTCGGCGAATGGCGCAATTAATGAATAATCAGGCTTCTTGCTCGCTTCGCGAGAAAGGATCACGCTGTAGATCGGACGCGAGTCAACCAGCACATCACCACTACGATCCATAATCACGCCGCGCGGCGCCGGAATCGGCAGCAATCTTATGCGCTGGTTCTCGGCAACTTCCGCATAACGCGCTCCGTTGACGATTTGCAGCATGTAGAGCCGAACACAAAGAACGCTGAGCAGCACTACCACCAGCGCCTGAATCATACGCAGCCGGACACGCAAATTTTGTGAATCGTCGACGAATTTCATGAGAATTGTGCTTTGTACTTCGTGCTTTGCACTTGGTGTTTCATCCTTCGGTATTTAGTAGGCACTGCTTGTATCTTCAGATGTCCGTTCGCGTCACCTTGTTTCTTGCCTTACCACATCAAAATACTAAAGCCAAAGAACACCTTTATCTTCTTCTTGCTGCTGCCGACGGCCTGCGAGCAACTCTTCGCCGCACTGTGAACTGGCGGCGCTGCCGCGCTTTGCTGCTGAAATAGGAATCGTACAAATAAAGCAAAATCGTTCCCGCTGCAGTGGTCGCGATTAATTTATATGACAATGACTGCACGAACGGCATCGGGGGCGTTTGTCCAAACAATCGATGCATGCCGACATAAACAAGGTTGTCAATCGCGCTGGCGCAAAAGAGCACGGGGATGCGCAGCAACGGCGTGTCTAGCATCACGCGCGCAGCCACCGCATAAACCGCGTACGCCGTGACCACTTTCGCAAATCCGCCCGCGCCCAGCAAAGCCGGTGGACCGCTGATTAGATCCAGCGATAGTCCCGCGACTGCCGCCGTAATCAAGGCCAGCAGCGGTTCGCGCTGCAGGGCAAAATAAACTACCAGCACAAGCGTCAGGTCCAGATAACCGAGCGGTTGCCACACTGCGCGCAGGGACGATTGCAAGGCAATGGCGACGATCAGCAGTAACGCAACTGTTAGTTGACGCATGGCAGTGAGCAGTGAGCGGTGAGCAGTGAGCAGCTCAAGCCGGACAAAGCAGAACACCACGATGAGCTATCGGTTTCGGCAACGAAAGAGTTGTTACTGCTCACTGCTCACCGCTCACTGCTTACTGGATTTCTTGTCCACATTCGGGAGAGTTTGATCGGGTTCGCTACGCTGCGGCGGGTGATAGGTGAGTACCGCAACCTCCTTTAAACGTTCCAACCCCGCGCTGGGACGGACATGAATGATCAATGGTTGCGTCGCCGAACCGGGTCGGACTTCGACAACTTCACCGATGTTATAACCCCGAGGATAAATTCCGTCCTGACCAGTCGTCGTTACCATGTCGCCGGTTTGCACCTTCTCCAAACCCGACACGTAGCGCAAATCGAGCAGTCCGCTTTCGCCCATTCCTTTGACCGCACCAATTGCAGTTGATTGGTTGAGTTGCCCGACGACAGCGCCGGCGCCCGACCGTTCGTCCGTCACCAACATGACCTGCGAACTCAGGGGACTGGTCGAGACGATGCGCCCGACCACGCCGCCTGCGGTCACGACCGGCATGTTCGTTTCGACCCCCGCCCAACTCCCTTTATCGATCGTTACACTGCCGAACCACATTGATGGGTCGCGTGCAATCACATGGGCGGCAATTGTGCTGTATTGGCTCGTTGCGGACAGCTTCAACAGTTGTTCGAGCCGCGTAGCTTCAGCCGCACGCTCGCGAGTGTCACGCAGCTCAGTCTCCATCGCTTGCACCTGCTTCCGCAGTTGCTCGTTTTCGGCTGACGCGCGATGCCATTCTGAAAATTTACTGAAGAATCCACCGATAAAGCCGGCGCTCGACGAGGTGCCGCGCTGAAGTGGATACATCACCGTCTGGGCAAAAGCACGAATTTTCCGCTGCTTCGTCTCGGCATCGCGCGCGTCGTAAGTCATCAGCCCAAAATTTAACGCCAGCAACGCGAACAGCCACCATGGCGCGCGCTGGCGAATTTCTTTCTGGGTGCGAATGGCGGCCATAGGTTCATTGCCGATTGCCAATTGCTGATTGCAAATTGGCGTCAATCGCAAATCGGCAATCGGAAATTGGCAATGTCTACGCTCCAGTCGTCAGGCTGTTGTCCCACTTGACGCGCTTCAGCAGATCGAAATCTGAAAGCATCTTACCGGTGCCGAGCACGACCGAAGCCAGCGGATCCTCAGCCAGCGAAACGGGCAGCCCGGTTTCGATTGAAAGACGCTTATCGAGGTTCTTCAATAACGCGCCGCCTCCCGTCAGGACGATTCCGCGTTCGACGATGTCCGCCGAAAGCTCTGGCGGAGTTCTCTCCAGCGCGACACGCACGGAATTGATGATCGTCGAAACCGAATCAGCCAGGGCTTCGCGAATTTCTTCATCGGTGATCGTAATGGTCTTGGGAATACCTTCGATCAAGTTTCGGCCGCGCACTTCATAAGACAATTCTTCATCGAGCGGGAACGCAGATCCCAGTTCGATCTTGATCGCTTCGGCAGTTCGTTCGCCAATCAACAGATTATATTTCCGCTTGATGTACTGCGTAATCGCTTCGTCCATTTCGTTGCCGGCAACGCGCACCGAACGCGAATAGACGATGCCGCTGAGGCTGATCACGGCGATGTCGGTGGTGCCGCCGCCGATGTCGACGACCATGTTGCCGTGCGGTTCGGTAATGGGCAGGCCCGCGCCAATCGCGGCCGCCATTGCCTCTTCGACGAGATAAACTTCCGATGCTTTCGCGCGATAAGCGGAGTCTTCGACGGCACGCCGCTCGACTTGGGTAATCTCAGATGGAATTCCGATCACGACGCGAGGACTGACCCAGGTTTTTCCGTTGTGCGCTTTGCGAATAAAGTGCTGCAACATCTTTTCAGTCACTTCAAAATTCGCAATCACCCCGTCCTTCATCGGACGAATCGCAACGATGTTGCCCGGCGTGCGGCCCAGCATCTCCTTCGCATCGCGGCCGACCGCTTCGACGGCGTTCGTTACTTTGTTGATGGCAACGATCGAAGGTTCCGAGACGACAATGCCACGGCCCTTTGCATAGACCAACGTATTCGCGGTGCCGAGGTCGATCGCCAGATCGCTCGAGAATAGACTAAAGACCGATTTAAGAGCCATTTGAAACCAAGTTCCCTAACTGAAATATGGGTTGTCCGAAGAGGTGAGTGCTCAATCCTCGTTCAGCCTGGATGCCGCGACGGGCGCGAAGGGCCTGGCAAATAATAAAACGACTCACCGAAGCAGAACCGAACGGACAAGATTACAACGATTCGTGCGCTATTGCTATCACGAAATTAAGTTATCGTCGGGGATTCTTTGGAATTGGCCGTCGCCTAAGAGCGGGTCGTGGCATTGGCCCACTTCACTATTCGAAACCGTTGGCCCAGCCACTCGCGTGCAATTTTTGTTTCCAGCTTTCGCCGCGTACATCGCTTGATCCGCCGCGGCAATGAGCTGCTGGGGAGAGAGCGCGTTGTCCGGAAAAACAGCCGCCCCGATGCTTGC
>DASQYL010000223.1:0-2149 GCA_035639235.1 Pyrinomonadaceae bacterium
CAATTGTACTCATGTTGGGTACGCACGCCTCCGGCGTGCTCGTAATGTAAACTTAGCAGCACGCCAGAGGCGTGCGTACCGATCTACAGAGCTTTGATGATGAAGTACGTAACATCATCGGTAGCACCACGCCCTTCGGTCCACTCGATCAAGTCGCGATGCAGAAAATCGATCATATCGCGCGCCGATTGATCGCGGCAGGCGCGCACCGCGGCAACCAAACGATCGCGGCCGTATTCTTCACCGGCAGCATTCGCGGCTTCCGTAACGCCATCGGTGTAGAGAACGAAGACATCGCCCGCCTCGAGCGTTTCAAAATATTCGTAGTAGCGGCTGTCGCGAAACATTCCCAGCGGCACGCTGCCGCGCTCTTCAAAGCGCGGCGTGGCGTCAGCTTTCATCAACAGCGCGGGACTGTGGCCGGCGTTGGAATACGAAAGCGTTCGATTCGTCGCATCGAGAACTCCATAAAACGCGGTCACGAACTGATTACGCTCAATCGATTCCCAAAGAAGATAATTCACCTTCGACATCGAGATGTGCGGCGCATATCCGATGTGCGTCGCCGCGCGCAAACTTGCACGCAAGAAAGCCATTAACAATGCGGCCGGCACACCTTTGCCCGAGACGTCGGCGATCACCACCCCGATCTGATCGTCGTAGATGCGCACCCAATCATAGTAATCGCCCGAAACTTCTTCGGTCGGAAAGTTGTAGGCGCTGATGTCATATCCCTCGAGCTGCGGATCGCGCGGCGGCAGAAGCTGCAACTGCACCTGGCGCGCGACTTCAAGCTGCGCTTCCAAACGTTGCTTTTCGATCAACTGCTCGTGCAGCATGACTTTCTCGATGATGATGGCGACCTGCGACGCGAGCAGCATCAAAACTTCGAGATCGTCATTCGTGTAAGCATCAACCTCGTCGCTTTCCAGATCGAAGACCCCGATGACTTCGTTGTTGGAAATGATCGGCGCGACCATTTCTGATTGTGTGCGCGGGCGCGCGTTGATGTAGCGGCGGTCCTGGCGCACGTCGTGTGACACATAAGGCTTGCCCGTCACCGCGACGTGCCCGATCAAACCTTCGCCCATCTTCAGGTGCAGCTCCTGCAAGTCGTCGATGTCATAACCACGCACCGCTTGTGTGTGAAAGACACAAGTCTCATCGGGAGCGCCGTCCCATTCGGCCAGCGGCGCAGAACACTTCACCAGATAGATTCCGGCGGCGTCGTAAGGGAGCAACGAATCGAGCGTATCCATGACGAGATTCAAAACTTCGTCGAGATCGAGCGACCGGCTGATCGTCTTAGTGATGTCGAGCAGCATGCGCAGCTTGTCGATAGTCGACAGGCCGGCGACGCTTTTTTGAGTAGCTTCAGTCATTGGAAATCAGATTGGGATCAGAAACAGCGGGCACGAGCATCTCCGGCGCCTTGATTTGCATTTTGATATTGAAGCGTTCCGTCTTGCCAGATTTGATCTGGAATTTCTGCGTATCGAAGCGGCGGAACCCTTCCGCTTCGATTGATAACCAAAAATCGCCCGGTGGCACTAAGATCTCAGCCTCGCCGTCAACGTTCGTCACCTCGCGCAGCTCAAGATTCTGGCCGAGAACTAGCACGTGAGCGCGCACAATTCGTGCATTATTGACATCGACAACTCGAACTTTGATTTTTCCGAACTGCTTATGCGGCGTCCGCCCAGTAACTGGCGCGATAATCGCGACAATTAAAATGATCACAACGAGTAATGAAGAGTAATGACGCATCGCCAATAGATTATACGTATTCCGCGCGAGTCGTAGAAGCACGTTTATATTCCTGCCAAAGATGCGTGACCTTGATTCGATATTCCACGAGTTGCCGGCTCACGCGAAAGTGACGCGCGATCCAGGCGGCGTCGCGTCCTCGCCGCACTAAGCGGCGCAGTGCAGCGTAAGGAACTAGCGCAGCCGAGCCCACGGCATAAGCGGCCTCTTCATCGTCGTGATTATAGTCTCGCGCGAGCGTCTGAATATGAGATGGCGACTGGTCGTTCGATTTTCTTTTGTCTGACCTCTGACCTCTGACTTCTGACCTCTGCTCGTTAATTACTGCCAATCGATTCGCTTTGTGACCGAGAAACACATGCGCAACTTCTTCCATCAGCGT
>DASQYL010000224.1:0-20525 GCA_035639235.1 Pyrinomonadaceae bacterium
ACGACTGTGCCGCTCGCTTTGACGGCATCGGCGATCATTTGCGCGGCTATGATTGCTGCTGCTTCGGCCATAATTATTTCTCCTTGAAGGGATTCCGCATCGTCAGATTCATTTCCACCGGCACGCAACGCTTGAAACGAAATAGGCCCTTCTTGAATTTTCCAAAAACATAAATATGTCCAGTGACGGGCCACGTGTCTTTCGATTCGGTCCATTCGCCGATGGCGGCGAGCAAAGCGTTCGACAGGTAAATGTATATGCGCAATGGTTGTTTCAGAGTGAGCGGAGCCGTGTTTGGAAGTTGAAACGAATGTTCGTAATCGGAAATGTTGACAGGCCGGCCGTTGATCTCCATGTCTTCAAAAGTAAGGAGATCTACTTTGCCGCTTTGGGTCACTGGCGCGACGACTATTGGCACCGCGAAGGTAATTCCCAATGGTGTAATCCGCGCCAGTTCTGGTTTTCCAAAAGTAATTAGTTGATCGATCGGCGCATCGACATCGCCAGTTTTTCCTTTATTTGAAGTCGACGACTTCAGTTCGATGACCGTGCGTTCAACTTTGTAGCCGCGAATCGTGTCCGGATAGGTGCGCGTTTGCGCATTGACGATCGCAGCAGCGTTGATGTTAGCCAGCACGACCGCAGCGGAGAGCAACAGGATCGTTCGAAGATAACTGCTCACCCCGCGTTCTCCAGCGTCAGCTTTATCAACTCTGATAAGTCCAGAACCAGTGCGACTGTGCCGTCAAACATCTCAGCGGCTCCTGAAACTCCGGTCCAACGGTACGCATGGCGGCCCAGACCGCGAACGAGCGTCTCCTGGGTAGTGACGATCTCATCAACCGCGATCCGATAGCCAGGTAGTCCGCCCACCGCGCTGCCGGCTTCAGTTGGCCGCCGCCACACGAACGCTTGACTCGGTTCAGGTGAATCGATTGACTCGCCCACGAGCGTTGCCAGATGCACCAGCGGCAACCTTTGCCGCTCGAGAGTGTCGACGCCGTTGACTTGCACGTGCGCGGCGTCGATCGCGTAAAAGTGTTCACCGTTTCTGACGATGAGACAATTCACCAGTGAAAGTGCGGCCGGCACGATCATCGCAAAAGTTGCGCCCGCGCCGCGCTTAGTGGCCACGCGGACTTCGCCGCCCGCAACGCCCATGGCCCGGTCGACAACGTCAAGGCCGATGCCACGTCCCGACAGATCGGAAACATCGCGTGACGTTGAGAATCCCGGCCGGAAGATCAAGCGCAGACATTGTTCCTCCGTAAGTTGATCGCCGACAATTCCATGTTCTGCCGCAGCGACCACCACTCGATCCAAATCGATTCCGCGTCCGTCGTCACTTACGGTCACATAGATCTTTCCCGATTCACTATAAGCCGTAAGCGTGACTCGGCCGCTGGGATCCTTTCCCGCCGCGCGCCGTTCTTCGGGGGATTCAATGCCATGTGTAATTGCGTTGCGCACCAGATGCAGGAGGGGATCGGCAATGATCTCGGCGAGCGATCTCTCGATGCCAACGTCACCGGCTTTGATCTCGAATCGGATGTCCTTACCGAGTTGCCGCGCCGCTGCTCGGCCAGTGCGCGCTACGGTTCGTTCCAATATTTCGCGGGCGGCCACCAGCCTTAATTTAATGAGGCGATCTTCGAAAGCGATAAATCGCATCCGCACATCGTTGATCATCGATTGAGTGATGATTGATGAAGGAGAGATACAGGCGAGAATGTTATTGGTTTGACGGAAAAGTTCTGCGGCCGACCCTATCAACTCGCCGAGCGATGCCTCGTCCACGCGAATCCCTGCGCGAGCGGCAGTCGCGACCTCGCCTTGCGGCGACCGGGCCGATTCATCGGATGAAGTTGCGACTCGTTCTTCTGGCTTGACCGGAATCTCTTCGTGGCGAATTTGCGCAAGCGCAGACGCGCGACGCTGCAGTTCATTGGAAAAAAATTCCGTCGCATACACAATCCGAAAACTGAGTTCGTTGTCGGCAGCCGGCGCGCCGGGAATCGTCGCGATTACTTCGCCCTCTTCGCCTAGGAGCTTCGAGAGTTCGCGGAACGCGCTGTCAAACGATTCCAGCGAAAAAGCCGCAGACACGACGAACAGCCGGGCGCCTTCGTTAATCGCTGACACTGCATGATGCAGATCGTATTCGCTTAAAGACGCCGCAAGTTCCGGAGGCAAGACCGCCCGCAGATTACTGACGATGCCATCCCGCGTCTTCGCGGAATCCGCGTGCTTGGCGAGACGTTGAATTATTGCTTGGCTGTCGCCACCAGAATCGTTGTTCGATTCAAGCAACCGTTCGATCTCAGCGACGGCTGCTGCAAAGGTGTCAAGCGCGGGCCTGTCGAGTTCAAGCTGCCCGAGGCGGCTGGCGTCAAGGATAGATTCGAAGCGATGCGAAATGTCCGCGATGCTCTGATGGCCCAAGGACGCAGCCGAACCTTTCAGTGTGTGGACTCGGCGGAAAACTTGCGCGGCCAGGTGCCGCCGGCGGCGGCCCGCGAGCCCTTCGACGCGCAACTCGGCAATGTCCACGGACAGCTTGTCGACGATGTCCCGCGCATCTTCCAGAAACAACCGCTGCTCGTCATTCATGGCGGTAGCAGTTTAACGCAAAATTGAACTTTCGAGGGCTGCCTTCAAGCAGAAGCCGGCAATATCCCGTCGATGTGGCTTAGCCGCAAAGGTGTGCATCATCGTTTACGCACACCGCGCGTCACGACGCGCCGTAGGCGCGAGATGTTTATAGTTCCCGAGTGCCATTTATAGCTTTTCGAATTGAGCAAAATGTTTGACATTTTACTCAATTCGAAAGAACAGGCGGAGGTGGCGGTTTCTATAAACATTCCGCCGCTCCGCGGCGTCGTTCAAGCCATGACTGTTTTGGCGCCTTAGGACTTTTAGGAAGAGTATACCAAGGCGGTACACCAGTTCGATTATGAGAGTTCGTTTTCTTCTGCGTCGTTGGTGATAGCGGCAGGCTCCGGCGATTCGCGATCCAAATCCCGTTTGATTGCGTCGAGAATGCCGTTGATGAATTGCGTTGCCTCCCAGGTGGAGAAGCGGCGCGCGATTTCGAGCGCTTCGTTGATAATCACCGTGCGCGGTGTGGATTCGTGAAGAAATTCGTAAACGGCGAGACGCAGCAGGTTGCGATCGACCAGCGCCATGCGCGAGATGCGCCAGTGCTCGGCGCGCGATCTGATTCGCTCATCAACCTCTTCAACGTGCGTCAGCGTGCCCAGCGCGAGGTGAGTCGCAAACTCCTTTGCTCCCGGTTCCGCATCGCCGTCCGACAATTCAGACCAGAAGGTGCGCGCGAGTTGATCGCCGCGCGTGCCAGCCACATCAGCCGCAAAGAGCATTTGCAAGGCGCATTCGCGCGCCTTACGACGAGAACCCATAATCCGTGAAAACGGTCTTTGTACTTTGAACTCGGTACTTTGAAATCAGATCAGAGTACACAGCGCCAAGCACACAGTACCTTAGCATCATCTTGGCATCTGATCGAATCTGTGACGAAAAAGACTCGCTACTTCGACTGCCGCATTCGCTGCTTCGTAACCTTTATTGTCATGTTTGTCGCCGGCGCGCGCGTTTGCTTGTTCAATGGTGTTCGCAGTGATCACGCCGAACATAACCGGGACGCCGGTTTTCAGATTAACGTCCATAATCCCGCGCGCGGTTTCGGCGGCGACATAATCGAAATGAGGCGTCTCGCCGCGGATAATCACGCCGAGGCAAATGACCGCGTCGAATTGTTTTGACTCGGCGGCTTTCAGCGCGCCAAGGGGAAGCTCGAACGATCCCGGCACGCGAATAATCTCCCACGCATCTTCCGTCAGCAAGGCTTCTCTCAAAGCGTCAAGCGCCCCATCGACCAGACGTGACACAAGCGAGTCGTTCCAACAACTGGCGACGATAGCGAACCGAAAATTCGTGTCGCTTAAAGCCTCGCGTTTGTTGTCTGGTGAGTCGATTCGCAAGATGAATGCGTTAAGTGGATCGCAAATTCGAGTATAGTCGTCTGTCTCGCAGCTTGCCAAACAGGCGCATCCGGGAAGCCGGAGGATTTCATAACATTCAGTCGTGTTCTTAAAGTATTATACGCGCCAAGTTTAAGTGACGAACTCAACCGAGGAGCCAATGCGTATGTGTCCTTTGCCCTGCCGTAACTTTCGTGTGCCATCGGTTTCAATTGCGATCGTGTCGATGTTCGTAATTGCAATTTGCGCCGGCTTGATTGGCAGCGCGTCAGTTGCGCAAACGCGAAAACAGACGGCCATTTTCGCAATATCGTCGGAAGGCGTGGATGGATCGATGGATGCTCTTGCCGTCGTCGAAGAGAAACGACTGCGATCGCCTTACACGGACAAGCAACCAGACCGGGAAACTTTTGCCAATGCTTATTTCAAGAAGACAAATACGTACCGGTTGATCTTCGGCGGCGGAGATGCCGGCACGGCGACGGTGACCAAATGGAGCGAAGGATGCAACAACATCCATGCCCAAGTGAACTTGTCGACTTCGGCGCGCTTGGGCGGCAAAGTCATGGCGTTGGCGACAAACTCAGAGACGTTAGGTAAAAGATCGATATCGCGCCGGCCGCCGACTGATGCCGAACGGTCGGCGACCCTCACACTGATGAAGAGCATCTATCAACAGAACCGCACGCCCGCGAGTCTCATGAACTCCATCAAAGTTACGAACCTTACCGCCACCGATCTAAACGGCGATGGTAAATACGAAATGATCGGAAGTTTCATGCTTACCGGCAAGAACAAATTCGAGCGCGATCTGTTTCTGATTGCGACGCCGCAAGGCGCGTCGATGCGCGCCGAGTTTGTGAAATTCCAGGCTTATCAGCCGCCACCCGAAGGCTTTTTATCGAGCATTGATTTCGTCGATCAACTGGACATCGATGGCGACGGCGTCGGTGAAGTGTTCGCGACGCAGGGCGGCTTTGACGGTTACCAATATCTTGTCTTCAAAAAGATAAACGGCCGCTGGCGGAAGATTTTCGATATGATCGGCGATGCGTGTTGAAGGTCACTGATCCAATGTCACTTGGTCGAGGTCTTATCAGATACCACCCAGTGATGCGGATCAAGTTCAACCTTTTGCGGACGCGCGGGCAAACGGATCTGAAACGGCTGCGAAGGCCCGTGAGCGATAACAGTGCCGAGCGCCTCCTGCTTGCCACCAAACGAGATCACGACCGGTAGCGGCATGATCCAATCATCGGGCGCATTCTCTTGTATGACCTTCCCCGTCATCATGACTTTGCCGTCGGGCTGATCCTGTAGTTCATACTCCATGTGATAAGACGGCAGCTCAGTTCGATAGACCCACTGGCGGAAAAACCAATCGAGGTTAGTCAGATGATATTTCTGACCAATTGGCGACTGCGCAAAGTGCTCGTTGGCGACGCGCCGAAAATCATCCGTGGACGCGAACTTATCATGATAACGATTGACAAAATCGGTCATCATCTTGAAGAATCCATCGCCCGCGCCGGTTGCTGGATCGCTCAAGAGAAAGTGCAACATGCGCAGCACCAGCGCGCCCTTGTTGTAGATGAGCGTTTGATAAGCACCCTGCGTTTTGCGTGTGCTCAAGCGATGGCCGAGAATGATTGGACCCACATCAACCAGACGTCCTTTTCCCAAGCCGGTTTCAGTTTCCGGCTGCCGCTTCAGTGAGTCGCGCAGTTGACTTAGCAGATCGTTAGCCGCGCCATTTCCGGCGCGCCGTTCGGTGTAAAGAATGCCTGAGTATTCGGCGAAGCCTTCGCTCAACCACTGGTCGCGGTACGAGCGCCAGGAAACGATATCGCCCCACCACTGATGTGCCGTTTCATGGGCGATGAATACATAAGTATATTTGCTCGCGCGATCCGCGTTCGGAATCATCAGGAGCGACGGAAAGCCCTGTCCAAAATTGAAAGGATGGAACGCAGCGGAAAACCCGGCGTAGGGATACTTGCCGAACATGGTGGTGAAGAACCGTAACGAGTTGTCCATCTCCGCGAGAATGAAGTCTTCCTTAATTGCCATGATGCTTCCGGGCAGGGAATTGAACTCGATTGGAATCGGATCGCCGACACCGCCTTGGTCCCATTTCACCATCTGCGAGTGACGCTCGAACGGCGCCAGCGCAAACGTCAGCAACGGCACGGGCTGATCCATACGATATTTGGTAATCGTAAAGTTCTTGTCTTCGGGATCGGCATCTTCACTCACCCGAACGCCGCCGCTGGCGATCTTGAATTTCTTGGGATGGCGGAAGGTGAGATCGAAGGTTGCGCGATCGAGGTATCCATGCCGCGGAAACCAGCTTGAATTCGATCGCGGATAATGACAATCGCAGGTCTCCGCGTTGTACATCAAATCGCCGGCGAGCGTTAAGGTAAATTCCAGCGTCTGACCTGCGGGCGCATCGCCGGGCACAAAAACAGTGAAGCCGCCTTCCCAATCTTCCTGGGCGAAGGGCACGTCGTTAGCTCCGAGGCGGGCTTGCTGTAGCCGCATCTGTTTCTTTAGGCGCCAGTTCTCGTATTCCGGCAGGTCTTCGCCGATACGGAACGAGACAGCGCGCAAATTGGGCGCGCGGGTGTTAGCTTTGACGTGTGCCCTTATGGTCGTCTGCTTTTTGTAATCGGTAAGGTCTACGGACATATCATAATTCGTCACGTCGATCAGATCGTTCACATCGGAATATTCCACCGTCCCGCGCTGGTAATCTTCCGGGCCGTAAAAAGCCATCCAAACCTCGGGGTACATGTCGTCGCTGCGATAATTGAAGATCAAGCCTTTCTCGCCGGCGTTGATGTCGAAGTTAGCCACTGGAATTCGATTCTGATAATCGAGCAACAGGCTGAAACGTCCGCGATGCCCGCCGTCAAAGGTCGCAAAGAAAAAACCCGGCTTCTCCTGGTTGAGAAGCGACAGCGCGATGCGCGCCGGCAGGTTGGCGCCCGTCTGCTTGAGAATGCGGGAGTCGATTTCGGCGGCCAGCTTCTGCGCTTGTTGATCTGCGGAGCCGGCATTCGCGGTTAAGCCCAGCTTTTCGAAAGTATCGTCACTGAATCTGAAGACGGCGGTCTTAAAATCAGAATCGACCGATTCCGCGCCCACCAACCGCTTCAAGTTATTCTTTTCAAATTCGCTGGGCGGAGCTGCGGCGCTGAACTTGCCCTCGCCGATGAATACCGCGCCGGCGACGTGACCGTCGATCGGAGCTGAAAAATAAAAAGCGCCGTTAAAGCTCATCTGCGCGCGATCTCGCGTTAGCGTCAGTTCCTTCACCGGGACGGCGCCACTCAGCGTGAACGCTTTGATCCGCTCGTAGAGATCTTTTCCCTTGGCCGCGTTGTCCTGGCCAACAACCGCGCCGGGTAAGGCAGCTAGTGCAACTAACAGTGAAAGAAAGAAAACGAATCGACGAGGACAGAAAGACAGGGGATTCATGGGACTCCTCTTGGGACAGTTAAGGGCGCGGCTGGCGCGCGACGTTACCATTTCGATCGGGCGAGATACTTTAGTACATGTTTGATCGAAGTCACGCAATAAGTTCCGTCTGATTTTTGCACCGGGATGTGACGATAGCGGCCGAGCGACATCTTGTTGAGTGCCGCAGCAACCGAATCGGTGTCGCGCAGAACTTCCGGATTAGCGCTCATCAATTGGTCTATGCGCGTGGTTCCCGGGAGCGCGGCATTGCCGGTTAATTTATTCAGCAGATCGCGTTCGGTGAAGATACCTACAAGCTTGCCCTGGTCGAGTACCAACGCACAACCCAGCCGCGACTGCTTCATTTGATCGATGACTTCATTTGCGGCCGCTTGCGGCGACACGGCGAGGAACTCATGGTCGAGCTTGTTCAGATCGTCTTCCATCACCGAGCGCGCCAGCCCGGTCGTTGCCTGATCATCTTGCGCCCCAATATTGAAGAGAGGCCTCATGCACTCTTCGCACCGGTCGGCGCCCTCAATATTGTCGTAGCCGCAGGAAGGACAAATCATTTTTGATTTCCGATTGTCGATTGCCAATTGTCGATTGAACTGCCGATGCCGAGTTCAAATCGGCAATCGACAATCGGAAATCGGCAATCTTCTCATTCCACCGTCCACATATCGCCGCTATTAATCAGTTTATCAAGGCTTCCCGGACCAGATTTAGCAATCGCTGCGTCGATCTGATCGGCCATCAGTTGATCGTAACTCGGTCGTTCGACAGCGCGGAAAACGCCGACGGGTTGCGGAAAGTCAGGTTGTTCCATGCGCGCGAGCATGAAGGCGACCGACGGATCCTGAAGATTGATGTCATGAACCAAAATGTCGGCTTCCGTGATGCCGTTTTCACCGATAGTCACCACCTCCGGATGCGCACCGTTCATGCGAATACCCTGGTTCCGATCTTTGCCGAAGATCATCGGCTTGCCATGCTCGAGATACAAAACTTTGTCGGGGCGCACGCTGCGTTCGGCGAAGTAATCGAACGCGCCGTCATTGAAGATGTTGCAGTTCTGATAGACCTCGAGAAACGAAACGCCCTTATGTTTCGCGGCCGCTTCAACCATCGCGCCGAGATGCTTCACGTCGATATCGATCGAGCGCGCGACAAAGGTCGCTTCGCTGGCAATCGCCAGCGACAACGGATTAACCGGATAATCGATGACGCCCATCGGCGTTGACTTGGTTCGCTGGCCGAAGACCGACGTCGGACTGTACTGTCCTTTGGTCAGGCCGTAGATGCGGTTGTTGAAGAGGATGTAATTGATGTCGAGGTTCCGGCGCAGCGCATGCACGAAATGATTACCGCCGATTGACAGCGCGTCGCCGTCGCCGGTGATCACCCAAACGCTCAGATCAGGATTAGCAGCCTTTACGCCGGTAGCAATTGCCGGTGCGCGTCCGTGAATACTATGAAATCCGTAGGTGTTCATGTAATAAGGAAACCGCGACGAGCAACCGATGCCGGAAACGAACACGATCTTCTCGCGCGGAATGCCGAGATCGGGCATGACCTTCTGCACGTTATTGAGAATCGCGTAATCGCCGCAACCGGGACACCACCGTACTTCCTGATTCGAAACGAAATCTTTCTTGGTCAGTTGCCCCGGCGGCGGCGCGACATGAAAAATTGAGGCGCCACCTTCGCTCTCCGCCGACACGCTCGTGTCGACGTGATGTCCGTTACCGCTTGAACCGTTACCTTGTGTGTTCATTATTGCTCCTCGAAACTATTGCTTTTGTCGCGTTCTACGCCATCCCATAACTCGAGATATTTGGCGCGAACATATGGATCAAGTCTTTCCGAAAAATCGCGTCCCAAATGCTTTACTTTGATCACTTCTTGAACGTCGCCAAGATCCTTCACGCGGCCTGATGCGGTCATTCCCGACGCAAGTTTCAATTCGATCAACTTTTCCAACGTCGCAAATTTTATCCCGCCGATTTCGATCGAATCATCTGCGGGATTAGGAAAACTTACCGGTTTGGGTTTCCCATCTCCGGGAAATTCGCCAGCCGCAATTACGTCGATTCTGACGCCATCCTTCGTCGATCGCAGCCTTTTGCGCGCTCCTGGAAAAGCTGGTGCGTAACCGAGCCCAACCAGTTCTTCATGAAACTTGTCCAGGCCTTTCTTAGTGAGAACTAAATCTATGTCCTCGGTTAGTCGCGGGTATCCGTGAGCGTACAAGGCTAGCGCACCGACGACAATGTAGTCGATTCCATGGTTTTCAAGATCTGCGGCGACATGCGCTAAAGCGCGATTGAGATTCCCCTCGCCCATAAAGTAGCGTAGCGCTTC
The DNA here is from genome assembly GCA_035639235.1 of Pyrinomonadaceae bacterium. GTDB lineage: Bacteria > Acidobacteriota > Blastocatellia > Pyrinomonadales > Pyrinomonadaceae > UBA11740. The sequence continues at coordinate 9,831 of DASQYL010000224.1, forward strand.
TCCATACAAATCAACGATGGATTCAGAGTCTCGAGTTGGATAAGACGTAGCCATCGAAAATTTTAAAACTACGGCGTAAAAACCTCGGCGACGTTCATCTGAAATCCCGGGACAACGTCACCGCCCCCTAATGTGTCCTTTGCTGTCAGCGTGACGATGTCGGTGAGCGACCGATAAACAGTTATCGTACGAAGCTTTGGGCTTACTACCCACACTAAACGTGCTCCACCTGCCAGCCACGCCGCGACCTTTTCTTCGACTTCACTGATGCGATCGGTCGGACTCAGCGTTTCAACCACCAGATCAGGTGAACCAGACAAGTACCGAGGCGTTGACTCGGCTCGCTCGGCCCTGACGAAAGCTATGTCCGGAGCACGCACTGTGTCGGGATTGCTTTCCAGCTTAAATCCAGTTTCCGCCGCATACACGACGCCGAGGTTCTGTCGTTTCACGTATAGGTGAAGCGGCGCGGCGAGGTTCATCGTGATTTTGCCGTGCTCTTCTCCCGGCGGTGGGGCCATGCGCAGCTCTCCTTTCACGAGTTCGTATCGATTGCCATCGTCAGGCATATCGAACATCTCATCGGCGGTCACCTGTTGGGTAAGAACAGCACTCACAAATACTCCTCAACCTTCCTGACAATCTCGCGAATCTGGAATGGGCGTCCCTTAACTTTCGAGAAAGGAATCGCGTCGATCAAATACTTCGCGCGAATCATCGTGCACAGTTGGCCCAGATTCATTTCCGGCACGACTATCGTTTCGAAATTTGAAAGCACGTCGCCGAGATTATCCGGGAAGGGATTCAGGTAACGCAGATGCGCGCTCGAAACCGATTTGCCTTCATTCCGCATCTTCTCGACCCCCGAAGTAATCGAACCGTATGTCGAACCCCAGCCGAGGACCAGCACCTTACCGCTGGGCTCGCCGAAAACTTCAAGCGCCGGAACGTCGGCGACCGCGCGGTCGACTTTCTCCTGCCGCAGCTTGACCATGAGGTGATGGTTCTCAGGATCGTAATTGACGTTGCCGGTAATATTCTGCTTTTCGATGCCGCCGATGCGATGCTCTAAACCGGGAGTTCCTGGGAGCGCCCACGGTCGCGCCAGCGTCTTTTCGTCGCGCGCGTACGGCATGAAGTTGTTTGGATCGGTGGCGAACTTCACTTCGATGCGCGGCAGTTTCTCGATCGCCGGAACGGCCCACGGTTCGGCGCCATTGGCGAGATAGCCGTCGGAGAGATAGAACACCGGCACCATGTATTTGAACGCGAGCCGCACAGCTTCGATAGCCATGTTGAAGCAGTCCGCCGGCGTCGCCGGCGCAATCACGATCGCGGGACACTCGCCGTTGCGTCCCCACACCGCCTGGAACAGATCGGCCTGTTCGGTTTTTGTGGGCAAGCCCGTCGATGGACCACCGCGCTGCACGTTGACGATCACCAGCGGCAGTTCAGTCATCACTGCCAGACCGATCGCTTCCTGCTTGAGGGCGACGCCCGGTCCTGATGTTCCGGTTAGGCCGACATGACCGGCGAAGCTCGCGCCGATCGCCGCACAGACCGCGGCGATTTCATCTTCCGCTTGAAATGTCTTGACGCCGAAATTTTTGTGACGAGCAAGTTCGTGCAGAATGTCGGAAGCCGGTGTAATTGGATATGAACCGTAGAACAGCGTGCGGCCGGCGAGTTCGGCGGCAGTAACAAAACCGATTGCCGTGGCCTCGTTGCCGGTGATTTTGCGATAGCGGCCCGGCGCGATGACTGCCTTTTTGATCTTGTAGTGAGTCGTGAAAACTTCGGTCGTCTCAGCGAAGTTGTACCCGGTCTTCAAGACTACCTCGTTAGCTTTCGCCAGTTCAGGGTTTTTTCTGAACTTCGCGTTGATCCAATTCAATGTCGGCTCGAGCGGTCGATCATAGAGCCAATAGAGCACGCCGAGCGCGAAGAAGTTTTTGCAGCGCGACATCTCTTTGCGCGACAACTCGACGGCGCCCTTCAGCGCATTCATGTTGAGCGTCGAGATCGGCAGAGTATGCACGCGGTAACCTTTCAACGAGCCGTCTTCCAGCGGGTTCGAGTGATAGGCTGCGCGCTCAAGATTCTCTTTGGTGAATTCATCGACGTTAATGATCAATGTGCCGCCGTCTTCCAAATCGGGAAGATTGACTTTCAGCGCCGCCGGATTCATCGCCACCAGCACGTTCGGTTGATCGCCGGGAGTGCGAATGTCGTGGTCTGAAAAATTCAATTGGAAACCGCTCACACCGGGAAGGCTGCCGGCAGGCGCGCGAATCTCTGCGGGAAAATCCGGCAGCGTCGAGATGTCGTTGCCGACAATCGCTGATGTGTTTGTGAACTGCGTACCCGTCAACTGCATGCCGTCGCCCGAGTCACCGGCAAAACGGATGGTGACGGCTTCTAATTCTTCCAGTTGTTTGTCGATAGTTTCGACTGGTGGTTCTAAAACTGCGCTCATGATTTCTATTAAAGTTCTCTTTTCTTTAATTCAATTGCCGATTGCCCATTGCCAATTGCCGATTTGAAAACGCGATCGGAAATTGAAAATCGAAAATCGGCAATGCCTCATCCGCCGTCAACTGTGCCCATCACCTGATGGAGCGGCGGCAGATTCATCGTTGTCTTCGGGTAGCACTCTGCCAGATAAGTAATAATGTCAAAAACCGAAATCGATCCGCGCAACAGGCCGTGATCGACTATCGGGATGTTGCGGAAGCTGCGCTCGTTCATGAGACGCACCGCGTCGCCGATGGTTGCTTCCGCAGATAACGTCTGTACATCTTTCTGCATCCACTGCTCGATGGGCGACTGCAAATCGACATCCTCGCCGGAAACTCTGGTCAACAGATCGCGCTCAGTGAAGATCCCCGCGACGCGCCCGTCGTCGGTGACGATCACGCAACCACCTTCGTCTTTTTTCATCGCTTCGATGGCCTGGCCGAGCGGCGTGTGCCGAGACACGGCGACGTAATCGTCCGTGGGCAGGACGCTGACTTTCTGCTCACAAGCGTTGGGTAGCTGATCCATCAGGTGGCCGACAACAGCAGCTCAGTTCAAGTGTCAGGGCGAGCTTGCGTTGGGGATTTTACCATACGACGGCGCGAATCAAATGTGACGACGGACACGAAAGCTTTTGTATTAATGATTAAGTGTCGCTGAGCCGCGGATAGCGAAAATCGTGTCTAATACGCTCAAAACCGTCTCTATTTCGTCGTCAGTGTTGTAGCGGCCAACTGAAAAGCGAATCGATCCGCGCGCAATTTCGGTCGGAATTTTCATTGCCCGCAAAACTGATGACACTTCTGAAGATCCGGAATGACAAGCCGATCCGGTGGAAACGCAAATTCCGGCAGCATCCATTTGCATCATGACGTCCGCGCCATCGTATCCTGAAAACGAAATGTTCGAGGTGTTCGGGAGCCGTTTCGCGCGCGAGCTTGTGCCGTTCAGTTGCGCGCTGGGAAATCGCATGAGCACTCGATCTTCGAGCTTGTCGCGCAGCCTCCGAACGTCAGCATGGCCCTCAAAATTCATGGCGAGTTCGCATGCTCGCCCAAGCCCCACGATGTTCGGGACGGCCTCCGTTCCCGACCGCCGGCCTTGCTCCTGCCCGCCGCCAATCACAAACGGCGGCAGCTTAACGGATCGGCGGATGTAAAGCGCTCCGACTCCTTTCGGCGCGTGGAACTTGTGGCCTGAAACTGAAAACAGATCGACCGCAAGACGATCCAGATCGATGGGAATCTTGCCAACCGCCTGCACGCCGTCGACGTGCAAGAGTGCATCGGAATTTTCCCGTACGATCGCCTCGATCTCTTCGATCGGGAAGAGCACGCCCGTTTCGTTATTCGCCATCATCACCGAAACAATTCCGGTGTCGCGCCGCAAAGCTTTGCGCAAATCGTCTGCGTCGAGTTCGCCGTTACGATCGACTTGCAACCAAGTCACCTCGCAACCAATTTCCCCGAGATGCTCGCAAAGATTGCGGACTGCTTCGTGTTCGACGGTCGTGGTAATGATGTGACGCTTGCCCGGATTTTGTTCGATGAAACCACCAATGGCCCAGTTGTTCGATTCCGATCCACCGGAAGTGAAGACGATTTCGTCCGCGTGCGCTGCTCCCAACAGTTGGGCCACTTGAACACGCGCATTCTCAACGGCGGTGCGCGCAGCGCGTCCCAGCGCGTGCGATGACGAAGGGTTGCCCCACTCGGTAGTCAGGTGCGGTCGCATTGCGTCAAAGACTTCCGGCGCGACCCGCGTCGTTGCATTATTATCGAGATAAATCATTACGGCAGAAAATCTGATTGCGCGCGATACAATGAATAATCGCCGCTTCGCTTGATCATCGTACAGTTCAGGCAACGCTCTTCTGAACTGATGACGATCGCTCCGGCCGGTGGCTGGGCTCCTTCTTCCAAATGAACAAACATATCGGGACGGCGGCCTTCGACCGTCGCGTACCAGAAGGCGTGTTCGTAGGCCGGCTCGGTGCCGTCAACCAGATAAATCGGGCGCGCCGACAAAGCCATCGCGGCGTCGTAGACGTCTTTGTATTCGGCATCAAAGAAGAAAAGACGCTTGGGACCTTCGTGCCGATACACTGATTGAAAATAGATGGTCTGGGCCCCCATGCCGATTAAGAGAATTGCGAGAATTACTTGCCGCGAATGCCGGCCCAGAGATTTTCTGGCACGCGCGATCTCAACGTTCTCTTCGGTGACGGCGGGAGAGAGTAATAATGCCAGACCCGGAATCATTAACATCAACAGAAAAATTGGATAAGCGACCAGCCGCAGCGAGTGAAACTGATCGCCGGTAAGCGCGCCGGGCACGATTGATGCCGCCGCCCCGAATAACACGAAGCGCCAGAAGGGCTCATGCCAACGTCGCACGATGATTACCACGACGCCGATCATCACGATCACAAGAGCCGAGATCAAGAAAGCCCCCAGGGATCCGCTGACGTGATGACGCGGATTACCGTCGCCATCAAACAAGAGTGAAATCAAACTCAAGTCTTCAAAGTATCGATGAATGAACTTCGGCAGAATCTGGCTCCAGGGTGTGTCCGGCTTGATGTACGAGATCAAGTAAAAGCGCTGCGTCAGTGCTTCGGGATTCTTTGCGCGAAAGATGAGTAGCGGAATGAGTGTGGCAGCGTAGACGACCCAAGTCTTCACGATGCTGACAATACGCGCTTGCGAATTTGCGAAGATGATTAGGCCGGCGGCCAGCACCGGCCCCAACAAACGTCCAATCGTGTAACTGTAGGTGAGCAACATCAGCGTCGCGGCCAGAGTGACGATGTTGATCCACCGCCATGTCTCTTTTTTCTGGGTCTCGTACACCGCGATCAAAAACAACACGACGGCCATCGGATAGAAGAACGTCTCCATTACCAGCCGGCTCACATCGAAAAGCCATGGCGTAAAAATCGCAGTCACCGCGACCAGTAATCCAATCGTTTCTTTGCCGCTGATACGCTTCGCCAACCAGCCGAGCAGCAGGCAAGCGGCGAAGGTCCATGAAGCGCTGTAAATGCGAGCCAGCAGAATGCTCGGCTTAATTATGGTGAAGGGAATCGCCAGCAAATAAATCTGCGTAGGATTCGCATACTGGGTCCACCCGCCGGTGTAAACCGGAAAGAATAAAGGGAAGCGCGTGCCGAATTCATTGGCGCCGGTCCTGGCAATGGTGTAAGCGTTGTAAGCGATCGCAGACTCGTCGATGTAAAAGCCCGGAGGATTTTTTGATAGGTCGTTGAGGTAGAAGAGATAGAGCAGAAGGAAACCGAGGATGATCGCCACAACGCGCAGCCATGAAAGCAGCGCTCGCTTCGTGGTAGCGTGTAGCGGCTGATCGATTTGATCGGAATCGGTCATCGCGAGTTGGCGAGAGTATATTTCAGAGTGACATTGAGTCAACGTGCGCTCAACGAAGACGTTCGACAAATCTCGATACGCTTCGGCATAATTCGATTATGTCTCAGTTAAACGAAAACGCGGTGCTTGACGCGCTGCGGCAAATAAAAGATCCCGATCTATACAAGGACATTGTCACCCTTGGCTTCATAAAGGATTTGCAAATCGAAGGCGGCGTGGTTTCTTTCCGCATTGTTCTCACGACGCCGGCCTGCCCGGTGAAATCAGAGATGGAATCGGCGGCGCGCGAACTCGTCGGCGAAATTCCCGGCGTGCAATCGGTGAAAGTAACGATGGACGCCGAAGTGCCGAAAGGCCGCGGGCTAGCCGACAAAGTCTCAGTACCGGGCGTGAAGAACATCATCGCCGTGTCGTCCGGCAAAGGCGGCGTCGGCAAATCAACCGTCGCGGTAAACCTTGCGGTCGCGCTGGCGCTTGATGGCGCGAAGGTTGGTTTGATGGACGCTGATGTCTATGGCCCAAACGTCCCGATCATGTTAGGCGCGAGTCAGTCACGCCCGGAAGTAGATGTCAACAAACTAATTCCCGTCGAAGCGTACGGCATTAAATTGATCTCGATGGCGGTGCTGCAACCCGGCGACAAACCCCTAATCGTTCGTGGTCCAATTTTGCATGGCCTGGTCAAACAATTTCTCTCAGATGTGAAGTGGGGCGAACTCGATTATTTGATTGTCGATATGCCGCCGGGAACCGGCGACGTGCAGTTGAGTCTCGCGCAACTCGTGCCAGTGCAAGGCGCTGTGCTCGTCACGACGCCGCAGGAAGTTGCCTTAATCGACGTGCGGCGTGCTCTGCGGATGTTCGAGACGGTCGCCGTGCCGGTGCTCGGCGTGGTCGAGAACATGAGTTATTTCATCGCGCCTGACACGGGCTCGCGGTACAACATTTTCGGCGAAGGTGGCGGCGAAAAATTATCAAAAGAATACGGTGTGCCGTTTCTGGGTTCGATACCGATGGGGATTGAGGTGCGTGAAGGTGGTGACAAGGGCGTCCCCGTAGTTATTGGCGCGCCGCAATCTCCCCAGGCTCAGGCGTTCCGTAAAGTCGCGGAAGAAGTGGCGCGGCAGGTCTCGATCGAAGCGATGAAACCAGAGCTTGTCGTGCTGAAGAAATCTCAGTAGAATGTCCTTAGATTTTTGATTTTAGATTTGCGATTTTCGATTTCCGTAAGTCTTCCCAATCAAAAATCGAAAATCAAAGATTGTTATCAGGGAGAAATTAATTATGGCGGCAACAACTGCACCGGGCGTGACCATGAACGTTACCGAACCGGCGGCAAATGAAATCAAGAAATTTATGTCAGGCGAAGAAGGCTTGCCGGAAACCGCGGGCCTGCGCGTGCGCGTCGTTCCAGGCGGCTGCTCGGGATTTCAATACAGCTTGAATATCGAAGAGAATTCCCGGCAAGGCGATTTCATTCTGGACGAAAAGGGCGTGCGCCTGTTCGTCGATATGTTCAGCGCACAATACCTGAACGGCGTCGAGATTGATTACGTGACCAACGTCATGGGTTCCGGCTTCACCTTCAAGAATCCGAACTCGACCGGAAGCTGCGGCTGCGGCTCTTCGTTCACGGCGTAACCCTGAGCGGTAGCGACAGGATCAAAAACGACTTTCGATAATCACTCGGTCTGATGTAATGTCAGGCCGAGTTTTTCTGTGTCTCAACGGAGCGCGGACATCCTTGCCCGCGAAGAGTGTGCAGCACGCTCAAGCATGCGCTCGTTCGCGCTTACGCGCTCATGCGGGCAGGGATGCCGCGCTCCATTTTGGCGTCATGCAATGAAGCTAATCCAAGTGCAAAACTCGGAACAAGTCGATCAAGCTCGTCAACTCTTCCGCGAATATCAGATGTGGCTGCAGATCGATCTCTGTTTTCAGAATTTCGCAGACGAACTCGCAGGTCTTCCCGGTGAATATGCTCCGCCAGATGGACGCTTGCTGCTGGCACACGAAGGTTACGAGTTGGCTGGCTGTGTCGCGCTACGAAGGATCGATCAAGACACCTCCGAAATGAAGCGATTATTTTTGCGTGAAGAGTTTCGCGGCCGTGGTTTAGGCCGTGAATTGATCCAGGCGATTATTCGAGAGGCAAAAGATATCGGCTCCCAACGCATGCGTCTCGACACGCTGCCGCCGAAGATGAATGATGCGATCGCGCTTTACCGCTCATACGGCTTCAAAGAAATCGCGCCTTACAACCATAATCCGGTTGCCGGCGCGATTTTTATGGAGTTGGATTTAGAGACAGTCGAAGACTAACGATCCCCGCTGCGGTTGTTAGCGCGTTTTTGCAGCGCGTCGCAATTCTCGTTCGTCCCTGGCTGCTGCCAGAGCGTCCCGTCATCGTAAATCACACATCTGAGGACAACCTTCTCGACCACTGTTGCACTTCCAGGCGGCGGTGAACTTTGAACTGTAACCACGCGCGACGGTGAGAGTCGCGATCTCACGTGCAAAGCCTTCACGCTGTTGCGACCGACTTTGTCAAAGCTGACAAAATTGTGACGGCCTAATTCCTCGTTATTGCTGCTGTCGGTGATGATGTAGTCCCACAGAATCGCTTTGATCGATTTGCTTCCGTCATTAACGACCTCGACGGAATATTGAAAGAACGAGTTGTCCCGGCTCCGCAAACCCGACGCTTGCTCCGGCACGTTTGGATCGTTGGAACCGCCGGTCGGTGAATCGCTCTCGGCTTTCATATTCGAATCGATCGATGGCGCCGGCCCGACCCGCTCCCATTTGCACTTGCGTACGGCGACACCCGGAGGCAAATCATCTTTCTGGGGAGGTTGCGCGAAAGCAAAGGCGCTTGCGAAACCGATTAGAAATAGAACAAATATTTTCATTGGGGAATTCCCGGGCTCACGCAGGCGCACCGCTGCGCATCTTCTCGACGCGCTGAATCTTGACGACGTAATTCTTCGCTTCCGCCGTTTGAAACATCTCGCGCGTCTCGATCTCGTCATCAGTCACCGGAGTGATGGCCAAATCCATGTATTCAGATCGGCGCGAATCTTTTTTCAACTTGCTGTACATCCGATAGAGCCGTAAATAAAGATACGCCCACTTAATTTGTTTAGTTATGACTTCGGTCACAAGCTTGGGGTAAAAACTGACCGTCGATTCGCGCGGCAGTTCCGGCCGTCTATCGCGGCGAAACTTCAGCCGCAGAAAACCGCCTTCGAGCGGATGAATGCCTTCGATGCCGATGCAGCCTTTGAACCAGACGATTAGAAAAAGCGCTTTGCCGGGGCTTACACCCGTCGCGGCGGCGCGCTTCAAAACCGTCTCGATGTGTTCGTCGGTGTAATAGGTTTCCCATGCCGTTTTGTACGCGCGCTGCCAATCATCGATCGACATGCGCGGATGGACAGTCACCGCGTGATTCAGATCGTACTTGTTGATGTCCGCATCCATCCACGTGCCGGCCTTCAGTAGGTTGCGATGATCCTCGGAGCCAGGTAGAGGCGTGAGATAAAAAAACTCGAGCAGATCGACAGGCAGTTCTTTTTGAATCACGCGAATGTCGTGCACGATTGATTCGGGCGTGTCATTCGGAAATCCAAGAATATAGCCGCAGTAAGTCAACACCTTCGCTTTCTTCCAGGCCAACAGCATCTTGCGATACTCGGTGATCTTATTCTGCTGCTTCTTGGCGCCGAGCAAGCTGTCCGGATTGATGTTCTCTAGTCCGATAAAGACCCGCTTGACGCCGGCGCGTGCGCACTTTTCGATAAAGTTCGGCAACTTGTGGCAGAGCGTATCGACCTGGATGATGAAATTGAATTGCAGTTTTTCCTTTTCGCGCATCTCGATCATGCGATCGAGAATGGCTTCCCAATTTTTATTACGCGCAAAGTTGTCGTCGGTGATGAAAAATCGGTGAATGCCCTGGGCTACGTTGGCGCGCACGATCTTTTCGCAATCATCCGCCGAACGATAGCGCGACTTGCGTCCCTGCACGTTGATGATCGTGCAAAACGAACATTGATAAGGACAGCCACGCCCCGCGTCGAGACTCGTGTTCGCACCCGCCGTTCGCAGAATCTTCTCGGAGGGCAGAAAAGGCATGGCGGCGCCTTCAAGATTCGGGAGGTCGTTCATGAAATTGTAGAGCGGCTTCAGTTGATTGTTTGCGGCATCACGTAGCACCTCAGCGAGCCGTCCTTCCGCCTCGCCCGCGAACAGCGACACGCCCATTTCTTCAGCGCGCCGCAGGTGAGGATCTCGTTCTTTGAGCATTGCGATCGTGCCGGAGACGTGAAAGCCTCCGATCGCAACTTGCAAATTGAGATTGCGGAATTGACGAGCGAGATCGAGCGCGCGCGGAAATTGATTAGACTGCACGCCGACGAGCATCACCATTCCGCTGCCAGCTTTATTAATCAGTGAAGCAATCTTTGCCGGATGAATACGCGTGTTGGTTTCGTCAATCGCGTGAATCTCGAGCTCAACGTCGTCGCCGAGAACCCTCTGCTGAGCACATTCAAGTGCGAGACCGTAAAGGCAGGCAAGTGAATTTGAAGGAATCGCCGAACGCAGCCACTGAATGACGTAACCATCGTCATCATAATGCGACGGTTTGATGAGGACGAGACAGAAGCGGCGGAGAGAAGTCATGGTGTCAGAGCCGAAAGGACTTAGCCGCGGATTTGCGCGGATGAACGCGGATTGGGAAATTCTGAATTGCATTCTTATCCGCGTCTATCTGCGTTAATCCGCGGCT
>DASQYL010000225.1:0-23383 GCA_035639235.1 Pyrinomonadaceae bacterium
AAGCCGGAAAGTTGGCCGAGCGATTCCGGTAACCCAGTGAGTTGGTTGCTGCGAAGATACAGTTGCCGCAACTCATTAAGTTGGCCGATCGACTCCGGCAACTCAGTGAGTTGGTTGTCGGTAAGGTACAGTGACTGCAGCCGGGAAAGTTGGCCGATCGAATCCGGCAACTCAGTCAATTGGTTATCGTAAAGGATCAAAGACTGCAATTGGGAAAGTTGGCCCAGCGACTCCGGCAACTCAGTCAGTTGGTTGCTGCGAAGATACAGTTGCTGCAAATGAGTAAGCTGCCAAAGTGAATCCGGCAACTCGGTGAGCCTATCTGCCTCGGAGACTCCCCCACTAAGATCCAAGTCGCGCGAGCCTAACCGACGCGCCGCCTCGATCTTTTTTTCCGCTTCTCGATATGCTTTGTTTTTCGCCATAGATTAGGAGTCGAACCGCGGCGATCTGGGGCGGGTACTCTTTCTCAGTGTGGTTGCTCTTCACTTTATGCCACTGTCTTTGCGTCGGGCGCAAGGATTTTGGGAGGATTCTGTGCGCTCACTTGCTGTTGTTTGCGTCGTCGGTTCTTTTCTTTTGCTGATTCTATCAAAGTGTCAGAAGCCCGACCGTTAGGGAGGCCGATTCAGGTAGATGCCCTCCCTGACAGTCGGGCTTCCGACACGACAGCGCTTCATCGCACGAACTTGCACTTTGACGATGCCAAGCGACAGTCGTGACGAAATCGATTCTATGATCGCAGAAATCGTCGCAGCGCGACGCGTGATTTAGCCCGACCTTTCAAGATCCGCAACCACCGTAAAGCATTTACGATCGTCGCGTGAGCGACGACTGAACGTCCGTCAGGCTGATCACGTCAGGCGATTTCATACGTCGCTACGCGACGGGAATATCGCTTCGCGCGTCGCCGGAGCTTGAAAAGCCACCGCTAAACTCACCTCACCGCCAGGCGTCGAATAAAGCTCGCTTCGGCAACATTCACCTATTTAGGATCACGCCGTAACTTAAAAAACTCCCGCGCCGGCTTCAGGGGCCGCAGCATCCAGTAGGGCCGGCGTTCACCGTTGGGAGAATATCGAGCGGCAGGTCGCGTTTGGGCCAGCCATTTTTTATAAACCTCGTGAGACTTCGCGGTGTCGACGTGAATGTCGCCATAACTGTCGGTGGCTTCAGCCTTGCGCACACGCACGGCCTGGTGCCAGCAATGCATTCCGGAGATCGGATCGGGGTGGACCGGGAAGGTGAGGTTCTGATGGACGCCGACGTCGTTCCACCAGATTCGTTTCGTATCTGCGTCGGTTGACTCGTATGGACCGACGCCGGTCTCGCGTCTGAGTCCCCAACTGTCGCCGTAGTGATCGAGTTTGACGGTCGCCATCATTTGTTTCTGCCCGTTCTCATGAATTTTCCAGCGGCCCATGTGATGACTGCACGCGACGATGCCGGGCTTGATGCCTTCAGTTACCCAGGCGCGCACGACGAAGTAGCCGATTTCAGTTTCGACGCGCACGAGATCCCCGGTGTGCACGCGGAGCTTTGCTGCGTGACTCGTGTGCAACCAAAGCGGATTCGTATGCGCAATTTCATTCAGCCATTTGGCATTTGAGCTGCGCGTGTGAATCTGAATCGGCAGACGAAAAGTAGAAATCAAGATCGTCTGATCGGGTTCAAGATTGTCAGGATGAACGTGACCGCGAATGTAGGTCGGAATCGCATACTCCGACCAGCCCCAGTCAGCGAGCGTCTTTGAAAAGAATTCGAGTTTGCCGCTGGGGGTAGGGAAGCCGCGTTTGATTTCTCCGTCAACCTTGATGCCCACCAGTCGACGTCCGTCAGCATCGCCGTCTGGACCAGGAAGCGGAACAACATTCGGAGATGGTGGTTTCACGGCGCGCGTGAACACGCGTCCGAAGTCGTCTTCGCGAACGTCTTCAAGTTCATCCGCCGGAACATCTTCATCGTAGAGCGCGCCGGTTTTCTTTTTAATTTCAAAAGCCGCATAGCGGCGCATGAATTCAAGTGGCGAAAGATTTTCCGCCGCTGCTTTCTCGGGCAAGCCGGGCACCGAATTCTCAAAAATCCAGCCGTAGTATTCATCGACGCTGAGACGTATTCCCGGATGTTTCTTTGATTCGACAAACTGACGAATGCCAAGGGAACCGTCTGCGTCGATGCGCCAAGTCAATTCCATCCAGAATTCATTTTCTTCCCAGACCTCGCCGGGATTCACTTCGCGCGTGTCATTCACATCGTCGCCATTGCGTTGTCGCGCCGCGCGCATCACGGGTTGACGAAATCCCACCCATTGCGCGTCGTGCGTTTCGTATGAGTGGATGTCGTGACGCTCCGGCCCCAGGCCCATCGGCAAGACGTAATCAGCAAAATAAGCGGTCTCGCTCCAGGTGGGGGTCAATGCGACATGGCAGCCGATCAAATCCTCGTTCGTGAGCATCTCGATCCAGGAAAACCCGTCGGGATTAGTCCAGACCGGGTTGTAAACGCGCGTGAAGTATGTATCCAAACGACCGCGTCCTTCTTTTAACAAGTGCGGCAGCAGAAACGACATCTCGTGCATCGATAATGGAAATTCCTGCGGCCAATTGATTTCGCCCCACATCTTCGGGTGCGGCGGCGTGTGAATCGGCTTCGGCACAAACTTGTTCCAGGCATTCGGAAACACGCCGCCTTCAGTGGCCACTGCGCCCATCAAACAATTCAGCATGAACAGGGCACGTGCCACGGACCAGCCATGACTTACGCCGGACGTGACGCTGCGCCAGTTGTGACTGCTGAGTTGGGTGCCGGCGGTCGCAACCAGCTTTGCGATCGCTTCGAGCGTCGTGGCATCAACACCAGATTCCTGAGCCGCGACTTCAAATGTGTACTCGGTGTAGATTTGTTTGAGGACGCGCTCAAACTCTTCGAAACTTACCCGGTCGCTACCGCTCCCGATACTGACTCCGCGGTCTTCGCGCCGTAGGCGCGAAATATTTATAGCTCCGTTGTCTTCCTCTAATCCTAACTGGCTCGAATCGAAATGCCCGGCATTTCGATTCGAGTGAGAAAACTCTTGGGATGGCGTGCGGTCTATAAACATTTCGCCGCTCTGAGGCGATGAATCTTCTTCCCCGGTCCCTGACTCCCGACTCCTGACTCCTGACTTTAGAGCCTCTTCCCAATTCCACCACTTCCGTACGAACTCGCGATTGTAGAGATTGTTTTGGATCAGATAATTCGCGATGGCCAGAAGGATCGCCGCTTCCGAGCCCGGATAAGGCGCTATGTAGTAATCAGCATGCGTCGCCGTGTTCGACAGACGCGTATCCATCACAATCAACTTCGCACCATTCGTTTTGCCGTCGATAATTCGCTGTGCATGAGGATTGAAGTAGTGCCCCGATTCCAAGTGCGCGCTGATCAAGAGAATGACTTTCGCATTCGCGTGGTCTGGGCTGGGCCGATCCAATCCCATCCAAAGCTGATAACCTTCGCGCGCTCCCGATGAACAAATATTCGTGTGCGAGTTGTGACCATCGACACCCCAGGCGGCAAGAATGCGTTCCGTGAAGCCATCTTCGCCCGGACGCCCGACGTGATACATGATTTCATTCTTACGATCTTCGAGAATCGCTTTCCGAATTCGACCGGCAAGATCGTCAAGCACTTGATCCCAACTAACGCGTTCCCAATTTCCCGCGCCCCGTTTGCCGACACGCTTGAGTGGATAAAGAATCCGATCGGGATCGGTAATCTGATTGAGCGTCGCCGGACCTTTAGCGCAATTCCGCCCGCGCGATCCCGGATTCTCAGGATTGCCTTCGAACTTCTGAATCTGATTCGTCTCTTTGTCGATGTAGGCCAGCAGCCCGCACGCCGACTCGCAATTAAAACAAGTCGTAGGCACGAGCTGATAATGCCGCTCTTTGCGCCTGGGCCACGCCTGCGAATCCAGTTCAGTCCAATCATCCCAGCGTTCTTTGGGCGGGAAGGCTGAAAGATGAATGCGCGATGGGCCGGGATATTCAGTACTCATGTCTTTTGTCCGAACGAACGCCGTAATTCACTTATCCGCGCCAGATGATGATCGTCGTGTTCTGCCACAAAGAACGCGTGATCGATCACGCGAATCTTTTGATCGAGACGTGGGTGCGACGCACTGCGGTTGACGAAAGCTTCGTCGTAAGCGGCAAGCCGCGCCACGAAGTCCGTTCGCCGTTTGCGAAACGCTGCCAGGATATTTTCAATCGCGTTCGCATTATGGTTTGCCTCGTGCGTCTTGCGATTCGTCAAGTCTGCCGGCGACAGTGTCGCGTTTCCAGCTTCGAAGTCGTCGAGCCGCATCAGCCATAGTTGTTCCAAATCCAGTAGATGACCCGCTTGCTCCTGAATCGACCATTTGTCGCCGACACGCCGCGTCAACAACTCCGGCGATGTTCCTTTCGTCAATTCTTCAAGTCGGGCCGGGGTACCGCGCAGGCGCTCGACGATGTTTGGATACATCTCGACCGGCAGGTCGAATGAGAATTGACGTTTGAACCATTCCATCGGCACGATCACTTGAAAGCAACGTTTAGACGGCGGACTTGTCCG
Organism: Pyrinomonadaceae bacterium; assembly: GCA_035639235.1. Classification (GTDB taxonomy): domain Bacteria; phylum Acidobacteriota; class Blastocatellia; order Pyrinomonadales; family Pyrinomonadaceae; genus UBA11740. Next base: position 4,594 of record DASQYL010000225.1, read on the forward strand.
CCGAGCGGATGGCCGGACAAGTCCGGCCTCTAAACGATCATCTGTGGATATTGGCAGCCGCAAACCATTCAGCAATTCACTTTTTGAAGATGTCGGGATTGTCCTTCTGGATCTTGTCCGCCTGCGCGCCGAGATCCTGCGCCTCTTTAAGTAGCTGATCGATCTTCGTCTGGTTCGAGTTTGCACGGTTGGCGAAGCTCGACCAATTAGTGCTTTCGATCAACGCTTGCGGCGTATCTTTGGCGGCTTGCATCAGCTCGGCGCGCTTGTTGAATTCCTTCGTTTTCAGAATCAGGTACTGCTTGAATTTGTCGCTGATTTGCAAACGGCTGGCTTCGTCGTACTTCGATGCCGCCTCTTTGCATTTCTCGGCTGCCTTGTCGTAATCGGCGATTGCTCCCGCCGCCAGCACGCGTGCTTCGGCAACACGACGGCGATCGGTGTGCATCATCTGCTGCGTTTTGGAGTCAGCGTCTTCGAAAAATTTCTTCACTTGATCGACGGCGGCGTTGCCTTCATCGACAAGTTTGTTGGCTTTGTCGGTGTCGCTGGTGTTTGTGCCGCTGTTGCCACAGGCCCAAATCGCGGCGATCAAAAGCACAAATGCAACGTGACTGCTGAAGTATCTTGGGAACATGATCATAATCCTTTCAGAGTTGTAGTACTGAACATTAGAGCTAACATCATTAGTTTGGTCGCAGGGAATTCATCTTGAGCTTTTTGTGGTCATTGCGAGTTCACGCCAGCGGCACTGATTGACCAGCCTGTACGTAAGCATGTTCGTAGAGCATCATACCGATGAGAGCAAAGGGCGCGCCTAAGACTCCCACCACGAACCCCGGGCCCGGAGAACTGTTCGCGAACGATAAAAGTTTGTAAAGTACCAGCCACGGCAGTAGTCCGCCGATGAAACTTAATAGCATTCCTGTCCAGAAATAATAACGATAACGTCCACGCACCATCTCTCGAATCGCCAGACGAGCGTGCGCGGTCGCATGTGAAAGTGAAACCTCGCCCCAAACCATTAGCAAATGCAAAAGACTCGTTATCGCAAGCACCCACAACAGAGGGCCAATCGTCGAATCCGAGCGCAACAGATTCCGCGGCTGTGTCCAGAAAGCGTAAGGTAACAGCATAGCCGAACCTAAAAGCAAAGCCTGCAACAAGAGATGTGGCGGCAACAGAGGGTTCTGCCACATGTCGCGCGCCTTCGCTTGGGCGAATAGGTACCCGGTGTAAATCGCCGTCAAAATTGCCAGCACGAGTCCAGGGAACATCAATAGAAAATCGAAATAAAGCAACACGACTATTCGATAACTGAGCAGAAGTGGATAAGGCCGCAAGTTTTTGAAGACGACTGCACCGATGACGAAATGCAATGCCAGGACGATCGAGTACCCAAGAATGATGAACGCGCCTCTCACCAGCCAGCTCTTCCATTGCGGTTTGGTAAGAATCAAATAGAAACGCTCCGGATGTTCCAGGTCGGAGATTAGAAGGATTCCCGTAATCGCTAAAAATGTTCCGGCAGCCAAAGGCATGAGAAACAAATCGATCGCACGGCCTGAGCCTTCGCCCAATCGGAACAAACGTAACAACATCCAAACCAGATAAAGTCCGCTCGCGATGCCCTTCGTCCATGTGTACAAACTCACACGCCAGTCCCAGGGAATCGAATGCGCCACGTCGTAACTCAAAAGCGCTGCCGCTGAAGTGTTGTTGTAAGTCGGATTGCCTGAGACTACATGTTCGCTTGATTCGCGCTGCTCGCTCCACATGAAGAGGTCCGCTTCAGGGCGACGCGCAGCCAGAGGATCGAGAGTCGCCTGGTGCGCGCCTTTGTAAAAAAGTTTCGGCAGCGTTTCCTTTTCGGGACGACGAACGTTGACGGGTTCGCGATTGACGATCTGCGCGACGTAGGAGTGCTGATCGTTCATGTCGCCAACCAGGATTGCTTGCGTCGGGCAGACAACGACGCAGGCAGGTTCTAATCCAACATCGATGCGATGCGCGCAGAAGTTACATTTCTCGGCTGAATGATCGTTTGGGTTGATGAAGATCGCATCGTAAGGACAAGCGGCCATGCACGCTTTGCAGCCGATGCAGATCGATTTATCAAAATCGACGATGCCGTCGGCGCGCTTGAACATTGCGGCCGTCGGACAGGCGACGACACACGGCGCGTGCGCGCATTGATTGCAACGCGTCACCTGATGCGCGCGCCGCGTCTGCGGAAACACGCCGACGTCGACGTGCTTGACGTAAGTGCGCGTCACGCCGATAGGCACGACATTTTCAGACTTGCACGCGGTCGTGCAGGCGTGGCAGCCGATGCAGCGGCTGTGGTCGATGACCTTGGCCCACTGCACGCGTCTGTTTTGTGAATTTTGCTGGTCCATCTTGTTCCCTCTCCCTTTGGGAGAGGGTTAGGGTGAGGGTCTACGCAAGAGAGCAAGAAAGATTCTTCTTCTTTTGCCGTAAGCCCTCACCCCGACCCTCTCCCAAAGGGAGAGGGAGTCTTTCAGCACTTGACCGAAAGACGCGCAATATATCACATGCGGCTTGGCTAAGACGCGGCCCCGATAGTAAAGTGCTATGACTCTCAGTTGGCTTCTTGAACGAGCGACTCATTCAATATCTTTCGTGCCCCTCGTGCGCCAGCGCAATTGAGCTTGCGTCGGTGGACGTGCGTGACGCTGACGAGGTCATGAGTGGCGCACTTGCTTGCGGTTCGTGCGCCAAGACCTGGTCTATCATTCGCGGCGTGCCGCGCTTCGCGGCCATCTCCGAAATCGAAGAGGACAAAGCTGCAACTGCGGCGAATTTCGGCTGGCAGTGGCAGCACTTTAATCAGTTCGAAAAGGGATACGAGAATCAATTCCTCGCGTGGATTGCTCCCGTCACGCGCCACTTCTTCAAAGATAAAGTCGTGCTCGAAGGCGGTTGCGGCAAGGGACGCCACACGCAACTCGCGGCGCAATTCGGCGCGCGCGATGTCATCGGCATCGATCTGAGTGACGCAGTCGAAACGGCTTTCGCGGCCACGCGCGATTTGCCGAATGCGCACATCGTGCAGGCTGATATTTACAATTTGCCGTTCGCGCGCGTGTTCGATTATGCGTTCTCGATCGGCGTGCTGCATCACTTGCCCGATCCGCGCGGCGGCTTCGTGTCAATCACTTCAAAGGTCAAGCCTGGCGGTCACATGTCGGCCTGGATTTATGGCGCAGAGAACAACGGCTGGATTGTGCGATTTGTGAATCCGGTGCGTGAGCAGATCACGTCACGTATCGATCCGCGGGTCCTTCTGCAGCTTTCAAAAGTTCCTACCGCGATCATGTTTGTCGCCACGAAGACGATCTATGGTCCGTTGAATCGATCGGTGCGCGGACATTCGATCGCGCGGCATCTCTTCTACAACGACTATCTCAAGGCCATCGCCGGATTTGGTTGGCGCGAGCAGCACTCGATAGTTTTCGATCACTTGGTCGCGCCGACGGCGTTTTATATCTACGGAGAAGAATTCGCCGATTGGTGGCGCGAGATCGGGGTCACAGACGCTGACATTAATTGGCACAACCGCAACAGTTGGCGCGGCTTTGGGCGAATCCCGAGCGGAAACGTGGGGCAGTAGCCCGACCTTAGGGAGGGCGTGACACGAAATCGCCGCGCCCTCCCTAAGGTCGGGCTACTGCCCCGTTCGCTATTCGCGAATTTCGTTGACGCGCCTCAGCGTCGCTCGCTATGATGATTTTGGTTCCGGCCTTCGCTCCAAAGTGCCCAGCCCTTCAGTTTCTTGCCCAACCTTCGCCAACGAATTTTTGGAAACTGCTAGACGAACTGTCCGCGCTATGCCTGTAAAACTTGACGATCTATTGGTTACGGCCACGGCCCATTTTGCTTCGGACCTGCATTTGAAAGTCGGTTCATTCCCCGTCATGCGCATCGGCGGTGAGCTTCACACACTGGCCGATACACCGCGTCTGTCGCCTGACGATACGCTCGACATGGCGTTTTCCATTATGTCGAATCGACAGAAGCAAAAGCTAAAAGAAAATTCCGAAGTCGACATCGCGTATAGCGTAAACGGTCTAGGCCGCTTTCGCGCGAACATTTTTCAGCAGCGCGGATCGGTGAGTCTGGTCTTACGCGTGATTCCGGACAACACTAAGAACGCGGCGCAACTTGGTCTGCCGCCGGTTATCGATCGCATATGCGACGAGCGGCGCGGATTGATCCTGGTGACCGGCGCCACCGGTTCGGGCAAGTCGACGACGCTGGCAGCGATGATCGATCGGATCAACGCCACGCGTTCGGGACACATCGTAACCATCGAAGATCCGATCGAGTTTCTGCATCGCGACAAGAAAGCCTTTGTCACGCAACGCGAGGTCGAAGTTGACACGCGTTCATTTGCCGAAGCCTTGCGCGGCGCGTTACGGCAGGATCCAGACGTGATTCTGGTTGGCGAAATGCGCGATCTGGAAACGATCGAAACTGCTTTGACCGCCGCCGAGACCGGCCACCTCGTTTTGTCGACGCTGCACACGCTCGATGCAACCGAAACCGTGACGCGCATTGTGTCGTCGTTTCCGGCGCACCAGCAGAAGTCGGTGCGCATTCAGTTGTCGGGGATCTTGAAAGCGGTAATCTCGATGCGTCTGGTGCGAGCGGCGCGCGGATCGGGACGCGTGCCGGCGGTGGAAGTGTTGGTCTCGACGGGATTGATTCGTGACTACATCATCAACGAAGAAAAAACCTATCTGATTCGCGAAGCGATTGCGAATGGCGCTTCTCAATACGGCATGCAGACATTCGATCAATCGCTATTTGCGCTGCTGCAATCAGGCCGTATCAGCCTGGAGGAAGCAATTCACAACGCAACCAACGCTGACGAGTTCAAGATGCGCGTGTCGGGCATCATGTCGACTGGCCAGGCGATGAATGCCGAAGGTCTGAAGAAGGACGCGCCGCCACCGAATGAAAAGCTCGAGTCGGTGATCGTCAAGTTATAATGAACGCCCTAGTGGAGCGCGGGCATCCCTGCCCGCACGAGCGCGCAGCGCGACTAAAGATCCTTGAGCGTGCTGCGCACGCTTTGCGGGCAAGGATGCCCGCGCTCCTTTAACGTTTCGATTCCTGCCACAGCGTTTCCAATTCATCAATCGTCGTGTCATCAAACTTCTTTTCTTGTTCGCGCAGGCGATCCTCGATAAATCGAAAGCGCCGCCGAAACTTGCGGTTGCTTAACTTCAGTGCAGCCTCAGGCTCGACATTCAAGCGCCGTGCGATGTTTGTGATTACGAAGAGCAGGTCGCCAATCTCTTCGCGCACGTGCGCGTGATCCGCTTCGGCGTTCGTGGCCGCGTGGGCCGAAATCGCCGCGCGCAGTTCGTCCAACTCTTCGTGAAGCTTGTCGAAAATTTCTTCGACGTTCTTCCAATCAAATCCCACGCGCGCGACTTTGGTCGAAATTTGATGCGCCTCCATCAAGGCCGGAGCCTTGGTCGAAACGCCATCGAGAATCGAAGCGTTTGCATTTTCCCCCTTGCCGGCGGCGCGTTTTTCTTCGGCCTTGATAGCTTCCCAGTTGCGCAGCACTTCTGCTGAATCACCCGCGGTCGTGTCCCCGAAAACGTGCGGATGCCGGCGCACCATCTTTTCGTGCACCTGCGTGATGACGTCGTCGATGGTGAATTCGCCTTTCTCTTTGGCGACGCGCGCAAAAAAGGTGATTTGAAAGAGCAAGTCGCCAAGCTCCTCGCGAAGATTATCGAAGCGTCCCAGGCGTGCTTCTTCCATGGCGTCAAACGCTTCGTAAGCTTCTTCCAGGAGCATCGGCGCCAGCGTCGCATAGGTTTGTTCGCGGTCCCACGGACAACCGCCGGGATCGCGCAGACGATCCATTAAATCAACCAGGTCGTTAAAAGTTTTCGGCATGTGAATTAGTTTCGGGTTTCAAGTTTCAAGTTTCAAGTTGGCGCGTGTCAGAACGCAAAGCGGTAGCGACGGGATCAAGTGCGATTCGTGGATTTAGAAGTTGCGTGGTCAGTCAGTGAGCGCCGCATGATCCGTCGCTACCGCTCCCAGTTCTGACACTTTTGCGATCAAATGAAACGCGATGCTAAGATCGAGGCCGTTCTAAATCCAATTTGTAGCGCAGGCGGTTAGCTTGCGTGATCGCAAATTAACAATTTGCGCTATTAAGCGTATGAGTGAAGAACAACCCACATTCAAGGTAGTCGACCGGCGGCTGTTCAATCCGGACGGCACACCCCGCGAACTGTCGCAGCAGGAAAAAGATGAAGCCGAGCGCTTGGCCAAAGCTGCGGAAGTCGAAAACGCCGCCGCCAAAGCGATGTCGTCACAACCTCAGCCGCAAGCCGAATCGCCGCAACGAACCGCTGCTTCACGTTCAGAACGGCCGCATTCACACGCGGGCGATCCGCTCGACGATCCGGCGAGCTTTCTAAGTTTGGTAATGTCACTCGCCTCGAACGCCGCTGCCAGTTTGGGAATGATGCCGCATCCCGTCACCGGCGAGACCGGCGTCGACTTACAAACAGCGAAGCATTGGATCGATGTTTTGGGTATGCTGGAGCAGAAGACCCAGGGCAATTTGGATAGCCAGGAAGCACAGACCGTCGAAAATCTGCTCGCGGATTTGCGCATGCAGTATGTCTCGTTCACCAATGCGCCCACGCCGCCGCCTTCAAAGTTCAGCGCCAGCGACATCACTGGCGGCAAATAAGCGCGCGTGTACTCAGCGACGCTAAGAGACTATTTGACATTTGTCATTTGGCATTTCTCATTTGTTAATTGGGAAAAGCGCGAGTAGTTGAGAGGCGCGAGTGGCGTTTTCAAATCAACAAATGACAGATGTCAAATGACAAATGTCAAATAGTTTTTCTTACTTTCGATGCGACTAACGTTTCTCGGCACCGGCACCTCCACAGGCGTTCCTTCGATCGCCTGCAATTGCGAAACCTGCACGTCTGAGGATCCACGCGACAAACGTCTGCGCGTCTCGGTGCTGATCGAACATGGCGGGCAGACTGTTATCGTCGACACCTCCACAGATTTTCGTCAACAGGCGTTGAAGATTGGATTAAAGCATCTCGACGCGGTGCTCATCACACATTGTCATGCCGATCACATCTTCGGCTTGGATGACATTCGCCCGCTGAACTTTCGGCACGGCGCTTTGGGCTTGTATGCGAACGAGCGCGCGTGGAAGGACATTCGCCGCATCTTTCAATATGTTTTCGAGCCGTCGCATTTCGGCGGAGGCTTGCCGCAGATTGTCCCTCACACGGTTGTCGATGGCGCAACATTTTGCCTGGGCGAAGATTTGGAGGTCACTCCGCTCGAGGTTATCCATGGACGCTTGCCTGTCATCGCTTATCGTTTCAATGATTTTGCTTACGCAACCGATCTCAGTGAGATTCCACCGGCGACGCTTGAAGGTCTGCGCGATTTGAAGGTGCTGGCACTGGATTGCCTGCGAATTCGTCCGCATGAAACACACCTTTGGCTTGAAAAAGCATTGCAGTATGTCGCCGAGTTGAAGCCAGAACGAACTTACTTCACACACATCACGCATGAAGTGAAGCATGCGCGAGATTCGAAATTGTTGCCGGAAAATGTTGAGTGGGCTCATGACGGATTGGTGGTTACTGATGAAGTTTAGAGTTCAATCTTTAGATTGCGTTTTAAGAGAATCGACAAACTGAAGCTTGAACTCTGAACATGCGTTTATTCCATGGCACCGAAAACGCCGACATTGCGCGCCCGACAGTATTGACGCTGGGCGTGTTCGACGGCTTGCATCTCGGCCATCAACTGATCATGAAGACCGTCGTCGATCGCGCGAAAGCGATCGACGCGGCGCCGACTGTGATCACCTTTGAACCTCATCCGCGCGCCGTTCTACATCCTGAATCGGCGCCGCCGCTGCTGCAAACCTTCGATCAGAAAATCGAGGCTCTGAGTATTCTGGGGATCGAACAAACCATCATCATTCATTTCGATCGCGCTTTCTCTCACGTTCACGCTGCCGATTTCCTTCGCGAGACAGTCTCATCGCGTTTGCACGCCCGCGAGGTCTATCTTGGACGCGGCTTTGCATTTGGACACAACCGCGACGGCAATATTGAGTTGCTCAGGAGAGTCAGTCACGAACTTGGGTTTTTTGCCGATGAAGTTCCCGAGGTGCGCTTGCGCGGCAAACGTATCGGTTCAAGCCGAATCCGCGAGCTATTACTAAGCGGACGTGTAAATCTCGCGCGTCGCATGTTGGGACGGCCGTACGGCGTCGAAGGCCCAGTCGTGCGCGGCGATGAACGAGGGAAACAGCTCGGCTTTCCGACCGCGAATATCGAACCGCAAAACCGCGTGATTCCGCATCGCGGTGTTTATGTCACGGCAACTCTGATCAATGGGCGTTGGCGGCGCAGCGTGACAAACATAGGCTTGCGGCCGACTTTTGGCGACACCGTCGAAAATTCAGTCGAGACGCATGTTCTGAACTGGTCCGGCGATCTTTACGGCGACGTGGTGCGCGTACGCTTCCTGCGTCGATTGCGAGATGAGAAAAGGTTTGGGTCTGTTGACGAGCTGAAATCGCAAATTGAAAGCGATGTGCGGCGCGCCGAAGAGTACTTTGATCGGGTAGGAGTACAGCGCGCATTAACGATCGTTTGAGGCCTTAACTGTGATGCAGGACGACACTCTTCGTGCCGGAGGCACGAGATATCTATAGACATCTCGTCATGGCAAAGACTCAGCGAGGAGCGAAAGCTCGCTTTCGCTCCTCGCTCGCTTATCTTTTAGTGGAACGTCTATACATATTTCGCGCCTAACGGCGCGAAGCCATCGGCACGTTTCGGCGCTCCCAGTCTACTTCTCGCCGCCGTTGTTCGACGGCAGCTTCATCTGTTCGCGAAACAGGTTCAATAACAACAGCGTTCCGATGCCGCCGCCATCACCTGCGCCGCCACCGCCGGATGCCAGCACGTCGGGCGTGATGCGGACGCCTTTTTCGCCGATGACCTTCAAAGTCTCGACGACGGCCACACCTTGTGCGCCGAGCGCGTTCACTTGTTCGCGATAAGCCACGCCCTGCGCTTCGCCCATCAGGCGGACTTTTTCGGCTTCGGCTTTGCCCGTCAGCGAAATGTAAGAAGCTTCGCCTTCAGCTTCGGCCTTGCGTTGTTCGGCGCGCTTTCCGGCGATTTCCACACCAACAGTTGCTGACATCAGGTCGCGTTGGTTGTCGGCTTGCGACTTCGTCTTTTCGAGTTGAATACGTTTCTCTTCGGCTTCGCGCTGCGCATTGAACATGTTCTGCTTTTGCTCGGCCAGAATTTTCTCAGTTTGCGTCTTCATCAATTCTTCCGGCAGGTGAATGTGACAAATGAGCACGTTGACGACGTCGACATGATATTTCAAGAGATGCGCACGGACGCGCGCTTCGGCGCGCTCCTGCTCTTCGTGACGATTTTGCAGGTACGCCATCGCGGAAGATTCCGACGCCTGATTACGAAAGATCGAGTCGATCAGCGGATGCATCACGTTCTGAATCAAACGGTCGATTCCGCCGATTTTCGCTACCATGAAAGGCGCGTCTTCCGGCTTGACGCGAAAGACGACACGCACTTCTAACTGCATCGTGAAGCCGTCCTTCGAAATCACTTCGAACGGATTGAAGGTGTTGACGACTTCGCCGGAAGTCCATTCGACCGTCTGGTTAGTCGTCGGAATCACAATGGGAGTAATGGCGAGTGTGTTGACGTAGTAGCGGCCTGGTCCAACCACGGTTTCCTGAATCCCGCGATAACCTTCGGGCACCACATAAGCCTCGTGCGCGCCTTCGTCGAGTCTTCGATCCGCCGGATCGCCGTTCATCAATTCAGCTTTGATTTCGTCGGCAGTGCGCGGGTCGTCGATCTTGTCCAGCCGCGCGGCTGATTGTTCCGCCTGGGCCTTTTCCTCTCTTTCCATGCGCGCGCGAACTTTCGCGGCCATTTGGCGGCGCACTTCGTCAGACGGATCTTTGCCCGTGTTGGAAACGATCACCGCGACTTCGCCCGGCTTCACTTCCTTTGCGGTTTCCGAAATCACTTTGAAGAGGAGCGGATTGATGTAGTAAGTGCCCGGCAGCAGGATGTCTTTCTGTGGACCACGCTGTCCGCCTTTGCCGATGAATTCGTGACCATCCTGAAAATTGTCGTGACCTTCGACCGGTTCGGCGACGTAATCGCGAGGATTCAATTGCGAGCCGTCCAACGCTTCAACCAAACCGATCTCATTTTCGTTAATCACGGTAGCGTCGAATAGCCGCACATAAAACAATCCGGGCTTCGTTTGCTCGCCGCCTTCGATCGGTAACGATTGCGTGTGAATGCGATATGTGCCGGGCGTGAGAATATCGAGCTGCGGACCTTTCTGGCCGCCCGAGGCGATGTATTGCTCCGCATCCTGAAAATTGCGATGACCGTCGATGGCTTTTCCCAGGAGGCGTCCGGGATCGAGTGGTCCGCCGTCAGTCGCCGTTACCACGCCGACTTTGCCTTGCGGGATCACCGTCGCTTTCGCGATCGATACGCGGAACAGATAAGGATGAATGGGCCACAATCCCGGCGGCAGCGTGCGCAACTGAATGCCTTTGACGCCGCCCTGTTTGAGAAACGCGATTGGGTCTTGAAAATTATTGTGCGCGTTCTGCGCACGATCCGGCGCGAAGATTCTTCCCGGCGGCATCGGATCGCCGTCGATTGCTTCGATGCATCCAAGTTCGTCTGAACCAATTTCGATCAGCGCCACCTTGCGCACAACTTTCTCGAAGGGCCATTTGATCAGATGCAAGCCCGGCTTGAGTACGTCGGCTTGGATTCCGACTTCGCCTTCAGTCGCGACCACGCGGCCCGGCGGCATCCGTCGTCCCATGTAGCGCCGCTCTTTGATCGCAATCTCGCGCGCGCCGACGTTGACAAAAATGCGCCGCAGGATAATCAGCAGCGCAATCAGCAAAACAAAACCGACAATCAGCGCCGGCAAAAATGAAAAAGCATTGATGTTATTCATAACGAACCTCTATTCATGCGGTAGACTCTGTGGTTCTCTGTGCGATCTCGGTGCCTCTGTGGTAAGTCTTTCTGTAACAGTTTCACCACAGAGGCACAGAGGTCCGCAGAGATTTCACAAAGAGTGCTGATCTGGAAGTAAGTCTTCATTGGGTTGCGCTCGCCGCTTCAAGTTCGCGACGCGCGCTGTCGAGGGTGCGCTTCAGGACAAAACCTGCCCCTGAGCTTCGGGTGCGTGCAGAGAGTATCCAAAACTCGCCGTCAAATAAAGCTCGCAGCTCAGATGCTGAGTCCCCTCCCAATTTTCCTGCGCGCCAAAATTGCAATGCCTGTTCGACTGCTTCGCGATAACAATCTGCGTCGTCACTTAAGGCTGCGACGTGCAGAGCCTTTGCAGTGCCGCTGCGATCGGGATTTGCTTGCCACGAAGCGATCGTTGCTTTCGCGAGTTGGCCGTTCACCGGCAACTCGTTTTGTGCAACGTAAGACATTAGAGATAGCAGCGCCGCATCTGAGTTAGCCTGATTGACGAACTCGTTCAGCACGCGTTGATACAACTCAGGATCATCGCTTTGACCGGCCTCGTTAAGAGCTGATTTGTCACCGCTGGCCGCGCGTTCAATCAACGAAGATGCTGCGCGCGCGCGCCGCTCGATCTCTTCTTGAGTCTTCGCTTCCGGCGAAGGCGCTTGGTCGCCGAATAGCCCATAAAAGTTCGGACTCGGCGGGAGGATGCGTTCAGAATTGTCGGGCGCAGACTTCTGCCAAAAATAAAGTCCGACTCCGGCAATTAAAAGAATTACGAGAAGGGAAATAAAACCGAAAATGAAAAGGCTGACCATTCAGGCCGTGAACGGCTTGGCGTTCGATTGAATTATACGCCGATGTGAAGCGAAAGGTTCAAGGGCAATTTCAGCCGCGGATTAACGCGGATTGACGCGGATAGAAATAAATCAAGCCACGAAAAGGTACAAGAAGCACAGAAAGAAAACCGCGCGCTTTTACCTACAATACCCAAGGTAATTTTGTACCTTGTGTGCCTCTTTGTGGCCAATCTCTTATCCGCTTTTGTCCGCGTCCGTCCGCAGCTAATTTCTTCCCGTTATCGCATTGAAGAAGAGCGGATAAGTCGCCAGCGATTGGCCGCGATACTGCGGGCGGAAGCCGAAAAGCACGATACGGCCTTTGCCCATGGTGACTTCAACCAGCGCGGCTTTGCCTTTGATGCGATCAGCGCCGAGCAGCCAGCCGGAGAGAAGCGGGTCTTTATTCTTCGGATACCAGGCGATAACTTTCACGGCGGGCTCCCTCTCCCTCTGGGAGAGGGTTGGGGTGAGGGCTTGTGCGGCGTAAAACCCTCTCCCCTTTGTCCCCTCTCCCAGCGGGAGAGGGGAAGTAACCAATTCAAACACCGGTGAGTTCTCGGCCCACGCGATTGACTCCTTCGGCATTCCCGCGGCGATCGGATTCGAAGTATCGAGTTCGATTTGCAGGATCGACCCCGGCACATAGAAATCCGTCCGCGGTAGACCGTCAACCACGTCGCGCACCGGCAGCTTGAATTGCTCAATCGCAAAATCCGATGCGCGATTAAGACAGACGAGCGTGCCGCCCGCTTCAACAAAGTCGCGCAGAGCCTTCACGCCTTGCTCGCCGAGTCCGCCAGTGTATTCATCTGGCATCGTGCCTTTGCGATAGCCGTTGAGAATCGCGGCGCGTGGTTGATCGGGAATGATAATAGTGTCGAATGCCTTTGTCAGGCTTCCGCGCTTTACTTGCTGATCCTCAATGTTCAGGAATCGGATTTGCGGATTGTCCTTAACCTGCGCGACTGGATAATAGTAATTGCCATTCTTTTGAAGCACCCATCGCGTCCAGCCTTCATCGATTGCCGGGACGTGAGATTTGTAAAGTGCCACTCGTGTGTCCGAAGCATAAATTGGCAAAGTATTAGTATCGTCCCAATCCGCCTGCTTGCAGCGAAAAGGCGCACGAACAGGCGTCACAACAACATTCGTCATGGCCGAAAGTGTATGCGCCGTTACGTCGTAAGGCGGTATCGGATGACCACTTGAGTCTCGCAGGTCGGGATATTTCTGTAGCTCTGCCAATGCTTTCGCGAATCCGCCATATGGTTGGGCTAGCTTCACGAATTTTGAAACTTCATGTTTTCCGGTTTCGCACCAATCAATTTCAACTCCAGCCATGTGAAGAGCGTAGTCGAAAAGAAGGTAGTTCTTTGATGTGTGTCCCAGTTCGTAACCCCACAGTTCACCATTCTTCCGCGGCCGCACCGCCTCCTTCTCAATTTCATAAAACCGCTTCAACCAGTGCTCGCGATTTTGCGCGGCGTGCTTCAAGAGAAAAAACGCCACAGTCGTCATCGTGTTGGTGATGTCGCGAATGTGCCATTCGCCGCCGGGCCAGACAGGGCCAAAGTTCGCAGCTTCTTTACGCGGATCGTAGCCCTCGCCGGGACGCAATTGATCGAAGCGCACGGTGATGGGCGTCGCCAGCCGGCACGAAGCGGTCTCCTGCAGGATGCGCACGCCGCCGTGATAATGCGAGTAGGCGCGCGAGGGCGACCAGGCGTCATAAGTCGAATCGGTCGTGATGCCTTTGTAGCCTGTCGCGCGCATCTCTTTCGCCAGGTAATTGCCGAGTTCGGTGTAACCTTCGACGATCTGTTTCGGCACGTTGGGCTCGACGGGTTGCATGTATGGCGGCAGGAACAAACGCGAACCGAACGCGCCCTGCTGATGAATGTCGTGCACAATCTGCGGATGCCAGACGTTGAGAATCTTGTCGACTACCAGTTGCGTCTCGACCTGCGTGAACGCGTACCAATCGCGATTGTCGTCGTGCCCGGTGTACTTGTGATAAAGCTCGGGCGGATCGGTGCCTTCGTAAGGCGTGCCCAGAGTTTTCTGATACCAGTTGTTGACGATGTCGACGCCATCGGGATTCGTCGAAGGCACGAGCAGAATAATCGTGTTCTTCAGAATCTCCTGCACTTCAGGTTCGTTCGACGAAGCTAGCCAATAAGCGATCAGCATGCTCGAGAGATACGAGCCCACTTCGGTTGAATGAATGCCGCAGGTGATCGCGACGACGGTCTTGCCGCGCTTGATCAAGTCAGCGGCTTTGCGATCGGCAATGTTCGACAAGCTTAAGCTTGTCGGACTCAGCGTCCGCGGGTCGGCGAGTTGTCGTTGAATCTCTTTGAATTCATTCAGCCGCTTCAAATTCTCCGGCGCGCTGATGGTCGCATAAACAAACGGAGCGCCCATCGTTGACTTGCCAATCTCTTCAAACTTTACGCGGTCGCTGGCGGCGGCGAGTTTCTGAAAATACTCGACGACCTTCGCCCAACTTGCGAGCTTGCGATCGTCGCCCGGTGTGAAGCCGAGGACGTCGGCCGGTGTGGGAATCGATTTCGTTTGGGCGAGCGTACATCGATGAAGAAGTGTGTCGACCTGTATTGAGAGTGCGACGAATAGAAGTGCACAGAAGGAAGCGCTAATCCGTTTGATCATTCTTTTGAATCTCCGAAATAATTTCTGAGATAGATATGCGCTGAGATTACCCACGCAACGAGCCAGCAAAGCCGGCGGCAGAGTGTAGCCCCGGGCGTAAGCCCAGGGTCAAGTAATTTCTTGTGAAGTGAGCCCGCGAGCGGGCGACAGAGTTTGCGCGAGCTATGAGAAGTCTGTCGCCCGCTTCGCAGGCTCTAATTCCTTGTTATTAGATCCCCGGGCTCACTCGCTTCGCTCGCTCCACCCGGGGCTATTATCTGTCGCCCGCTTCGCAGGCTCGGCGCGGGTTTCGTTAAGAATTATTCAAATCAACCGAGGAGCCTTGGGATTTGATTTCCTCTATGACCTCTGTGGTTCAATCGTCCTTTTACCAGAGAGGATACAGACGAACACAAAGGAAATCACATTCCGTGAATGCGCAGACGAAACTCGTCGTTGAAGGCGACGATTTCAGGCAAACGATTCGCGAACGCACGCCCTTCGCGCAGGACCATCGGCAAGCCACCGCGCGAGAGGTGCAAGCCGTACGCTTCATTTGAAAAAATCGAAACGGTGCGAGGGTTGAGTCTTTGTTGCACGCCAAAGCGAATGCTCTTCAAAGCCTGCGGTGCGAAGCCGGTGCTGCGGCGCGGATTTACGATCTCGATGGCCCGATCGAAAATATGAAGACGCGTCGTCACGTCGCGCACTACCAGGTCGCGATGAATTAACGCGTTTGCGATTGCCTCGCAAACGGCGCCACGATGATAGTTAGCGCGGGCGACTATCGGCATTCCCGGATCGGTGGCAGCGCGCGATGGTTTCGCATCCCACAGATCACAATAACGTTTCGCGAATTGCTGTGTTGACTCGTAGAGCGTGGCGAGATTTCCCTGCAGTTCGACACGTTCGATCACCGGCGCTTGAGAATTGTCTCCGCTGAAACGCGTGGCCACTATCGAAGTTCGCGGCAAGAGCTTAGCCACGGCTTCGTCGCGCCCAAACAGCACGATGCCGGCCACGGTCGGCGTTATTTCATCTTGCGATTTCACTGCCAGCATCAGGTAGCGTTCGATGATGTCCGGTGTCGGATAACCCTTGACCGACGATTCA
This sequence comes from Pyrinomonadaceae bacterium, assembly GCA_035639235.1. Classification (GTDB taxonomy): domain Bacteria; phylum Acidobacteriota; class Blastocatellia; order Pyrinomonadales; family Pyrinomonadaceae; genus UBA11740. Next base: position 20,306 of record DASQYL010000225.1, read on the forward strand.
TCGAACGCGCCGCCGGCAAAGGTGCGCATGAAACTCCAAAGGTGCGCCTCATCGACGTCGACGAGCGTAGCCCGAGCGACCGGAACATCTTCGTAAAGCAATGGCCGCGCGTCATCGAGCAACGTCGATAATTCTTCCGGCGATGTCTCTCGCTTTTCTTCGCCGACACGAATGAAGAAGCGGCCGTCGCGCGTGCGATAGGGACGGCGTTTGCCTTGCACGTCCAGCGCGACAATGCGCCGGCCGTTGTCGAAGGCGATGCGATCGATGAAGGGAATCAGCGGCGGAATAATTTCTTCGCGGCAGATGCGCACGAGTTCGTCCTGAACTTCTTCCGGATGATCGATGCCTTCGACGCGCATTTGATCGTTGACACCGAAGACCATCGTGCCGCCGCCTGTATTCGCGAGCGCGACAATCCCTTGGGCGATCCGTTCGGAGTTTGAAAGCTTGACCTTTAATTCGAGATAAGTATCTTCGCCGCCGCGCACCAGTCGCATCAACTCAGTGCGGGTGGTCAGCGGCGCTGCAGTTTGATAAAGATATTCCTGAAATGAGCGGTCGGTGACCGGTTCGTTGCGTTGGGTGCTGCGAAAACGTCTGCGAGCCATTTGTGTAATGGCGGGGCCGGCGAGCCCGCCCGGACGCCAACTAAATCTGCGTCGCTGGAATTTCAAAATTAATACTTCACTGGGGTCGATGGTCAGTGTAGCATAGCGCGGCTGTTGACGCTGGGAACGCGGACCCCTCGTCGGCAGATGATTGAGCGGGCGAGGGCGTCCGCGTTCCCAGCATCTGGTTTCATGTTCACGCATCGCAATCATATTGATAAGGCTTACGTCGCGTTGGGATCGAACCTGGGAGATCGAGCCGGCAATCTATTGCTCGCTCTGCGCGGCATGATGGAGGCGGCGATGTGTGTCTGTCGTGTCTCTTCAGTTTATGAGACTGAGCCCGTCAGCGAGATCGACCAGCCGCGATTTCTTAACATGGTCGCTGAAGTGGGAAATCCTTTGCCGGCGCCGGAACAAGTAATGGCGCGTTTATTGAGAATTGAGTTCCTGCTGGGCCGGACGCGCGATTTCAAGGACGGGCCGCGCACAATCGATCTCGATCTCTTGTTGTACGGTGACGTGGCCAGCGATACCGAGTTTTTGAGACTGCCGCATCCGCGTCTGCACGAACGCCGCTTTGTGCTCGAGCCCCTGGTTGAAGTCGCGCCGCATCTCATTCATCCGACAATGAATTGCACCGCAGCCGAATTATTGGAAAAGGTCGAAGATAAATCGTTGGTGAAGAGATGGACGCCTTGAAGGGGGCGCACGCATCTTGCGTGCGGTTCGCGGCCATCCTTGGCCGCATCGCTTACTCGTTTTGCAGGCAAGATGCCTGCGTACCGCCCGCAGGATGCGGGCGTTCCTACAACTTCGCTGTCGCCCAAAATTGAGGCGGTCGACGCGCTTTCGTCGCTTGCTCGAACGCGTAAGCGAATTTAATCAGCGTTCCTTCGCTCCAGGCTCGTCCGAAGAAGGACAATCCCACCGGCAATCCGAATACGTAACCAGCGGGCACGGTGACATGTGGATAACCAGCAACCGCTGACGTGGTTGAGTAGCCGCCGGTAAAATGATCGCCGTTCACCCAATCGGTCGGCCACGCAGGTCCGCCAGTGGGAGCGATGAGGGCATCGAGTTTGTTCTTGTCCATGATGAAATCGATGCCTTCCTTGCGCGACATTTGGTGGTTCTTCGCCAGCGCATCGCGATAAGCCTTATCGGTGAGCGGTCCTTTCGCTTGCGCTTTGGTCATGATGTCCTGGCCGAACCAGGGCATCTCGCGATCGCGATACTGCTCGTTAAAATCGATGATTTCTTTCAGCGATTTCACCGGCGCGCGCTGGCCCAGCGATCGCAGATATTCGTTCAAATCAGCCTTGAACTCATAAAGCAAAACTTCCAATTCCGAATCGTCGAACTTGCCGGCCGTCGGAATGTCCGCCGGATCGATCACCGTAGCGCCGCGGCGCTTGATGATGTCGATGCAATCGTTCAGCAGCTTGTCGACCGCGTCGTTGAAACCAAAACCTTTGCGATGCACGCCGATGCGCGCCCCCTTCAAACCGTTCGCATCGAGCCACTTCGTGTAATCGCTGAACGACTTGCCGGCGCTGGCTTTCGTTGCGTCGTCGCGCGAATCGATGCCGGTCAAGGCGCCCAGCAGAATTGCCGCGTCCATCACTGTGCGACACATGGGGCCGGCGGTGTCCTGGCTGTGCGAGATAGGAACGATACCGGCGCGGCTGATCAATCCCACGGTCGGCTTAATCCCAACCAGCGAGTTTGCGTTCGATGGGCAAACGACCGAGCCGTCCGTTTCAGTGCCCACACCGATGGCCGCGAGGTTCGCCGCGATGCTCGCGCCCGTTCCCGAACTCGAGCCGCACGGATTGCGATCGAGCACGTAAGGATTTTTGGTTTGCCCACCGCGGCCGCTCCAGCCGCTGGTCGAGTGGCTCGAGCGAAAGTTGGCCCATTCGCTGAGATTCGTTTTGCCGATAATCACAGCGCCGGCGTCGCGCAGCTTCTTCGCTACGAACGAATCCTGCTGCGGCATCGATCCGCCCAGCGCGAGCGAGCCGGCGGTCGTGGTCATGCGATCGTGCGTATCGATGTTGTCTTTGATGAGCACCGGAATTCCGTGCAGCTTGCCACGCACCCCTCCGGCTTTTCTTTCGCGGTCGAGATCGGCGGCGATTGCGAGCGCGTCGGGATTCAACTCTATGACTGAATTAATCGCTGGCCCACGCTTGTCGACCTCTTCGATCCGATCCAAATACTTGCGCGTGATTGATTGAGCGCTGTGCTTGCCGGAGGCCATGGCTTTCTGCAAATCATCGACGGTCGCTTCGTCGAATTCGAAGGCGGCGGGTGGCGACGCAGGTTCGGCCGCTGCGGATTCAGCGCGATTTATCACCGTGGCGAGCGCGACGGTGCTGAACAAACCATTGCTTACAAATTTTCTGCGATTCATTCTTAGGTCTCTTCGATTTTGAGTATGAACTACCGTCGCACTTCTAAG
>DASQYL010000226.1:0-8403 GCA_035639235.1 Pyrinomonadaceae bacterium
GTCTTCGATCGAAAGCACATTCGTCCAGGGAGAGTCGACCCTCTCCCTGGTTCTTGCACAGAAGCTGTTTTGAATCGAGTTCTGCCGTGCGGGGCTAGGGCGAGGGGCTTCAGGTAGAGGAGAGAATCATGCAACGCCATAACCAAGCCGGCTTCTCACTAATTGAGCTCCTGATCGTCGTTACCATCATCGGCATCATCGCCGCGATCGCGATTCCAAATTTATTGGCCAGCAGACGAGCTGCCAACGAAGGATCGGCCCAGCAATCGATGAGGACGATAAGCTCGTGCGAACATTCGTACAAATATACGTACGGCAACGGCGCTTTCGCTGATTTGCCCACGCTGGGCGCGAAGGTAATGACCGACGCTGTGCTCTCGACGGGCACCAAGAGCGGGTACAACTTTGTGGCTAATCCGGTAGCCGGACCGCCCGAACAATTTTGGGCGTATGCCTTTCCGGTCACGACCGCCGGTGTCGCACAGACCGGCACGCGTCGCTTTGCGATGACCGAAGATGGGGTGCTCCGCGGCGACACTGACCTGTCAGCTCCGCCCGCAAATGAAGCGGCGGTGCAAGCAATGCCGGCGATGGGAAATTAGACCTGGCATAGAAAGTGTTTAGAAATCGAGCGGAGGCCGGAGTCAACAACTCCGCCTCCGCAGTTTTGTTAAAGGACTCGGCGAATGAGTTCATCTTCACTAACATTGCTTCAAAAAAAGCGTCTCGCGTCAGAGCTTGCGTCTGAGACGATCCAGGTCTCATTGGTGGCCATCGTTGGTTTCGCGGTCGTAGCGCCTATGATTCTTTGGGGCGTACCGTCCGCGCTGGATCTCTCGAATCACTTCCGCTTCGCATTGCCATTCTACGAGGCCCTGCGCAGCGGTCATATCTATCCCGGTTGGTTGGCCGAATCGAACCACGGTTTTGGCGATCCGAGTTTTCGGTTCTATCCACCCGCACTTTACTACCTGCTGTCAGCAGCACGCGCAGTGAGCGGCAATTGGTACGTGGCGACTGTCGCCACCTTTGGCACTCTGTCAATGATCGGCGCGTTAGGCATGTACCTTTGGGCGCGCGAGTTTGCGGAGAGCGCGACCGCGATGTGGGCCGGAATCTTTTATGCGTTCGCACCCTATCATGTGAACCAGTTGTACCAGGCTTTGCTGCTGGCCGAGTTCGCGGGCGCCGCCGTTTTGCCGTTCGCGTTTCTCTTCGTGGAAAGAGTCTGTCGCTATCGGCGCGCGCGCGACCTTGGCGGGTTAGCCGCGGCGTATGCGCTCCTCGTTTTGACACACCTGCCGCTGACGGTGCTGGCATCCATCGCGCTTGCATTCTATGCATTGCTGCGAATTGATCGAAAGCATTTCTGGACCACGCTCGGCGCCCTCACCAGTTCAGTTGTAATCGGACTTGCCGCCAGCGCTTGCTATTGGCTGACAATGATTGCCGAGATGTCGTGGATTCGGGTAGACAGCGTCAATCGGGAACTCGGCGTCGACTATCGAGACAACTTCGTGCTGTCGAGCCTCTCTGCGGACGACGTGAACGTCTGGTGGATGAACATTCTGCTGCTGTCGATGCTCGCGATGTTTTGGCCGGCGTTCGCGTTGTTTGGAAAGACGGTCAGCAGTAGATTCGGTAATGCCGATATTGAGCGGCCGATGACATCGGGTGTTAATGCAATCGCATTCATCCTGCTACTCAGTTTGTTTATGGCGACGCCGTTGTCGCGCCCAATTTGGAATGCCGTTCATTCGTTGCAGCAAACTCAATTTCCCTGGCGCTGGTTTGCCATTACTTCGGTTGCCGGACCCATGCTGCTGGCGTTGTGCATTCCGTTCTGGAAGCGCATGGCGAAAACAGGCATGCGATCTCTGGTGATGATTGCCTGTGGCACGATCGCGATTTCAATCGCGTTTTCGGCGGGCCAGATCATTCGCGAGGCGCGTTGGTTGACGCCGGCTCAGTTCAGCGAGTTGCTGACTTCGATTCCCGGCAGCGCGAGTGTGAACCAATGGACGCCCATCTGGGTGCATGGCAAGACCGGTGCGACTGCGCCGGTCGATGCGGGCGATCGCAGAGTGACCGTCGATAATTGGTCTGCGGAGATCCGCAAGTTTCACGTCGATTCCGGCAACGCAACGGAAGCGCGCGTGGCGACGTTTTTCTATCCGCATTGGACCGCCAGCGTTGAAGGAAAAGCTCTCGCGATTCGTCCGGATCAAAGCGGAGCGTTGACGATCTCTCTGCCGCGCGAATCGGCTGACGTCACGCTCGAATTTCGCGAGCCCGCGCGCTCGCGTTACGCTGCCGGCCTCACCGCGATTGGCTGGGCATTTGTCGCCGGCCTCTTTGTGAATCCTCGCCGCCGATTTCCCAAAACCATCCATCTCGAAAATTGATGCGACTGTTACCGAAGCGATTTGCGCCACCTTTGCTCGCGACGCTCGCCGGAGCGCTGGTCGTGCTGCCGGCGATTCTTTTCGGCATGCCGAATAATAACGACCTCGCGAATCATTACCACTTTGCCATCCCTTTTTATGAAGCGCTCAGACACGGCCATCCTTATCCGAGCTTCTTCGCCTTGCCGAATCACGGATATGGTGACGTGGTCGTCAGGTTTTATCCGCCCGCACTCTATTACTTGTTGGCAGCAGGCAAGTTCATTACGGGGAATTGGTACGCTGGTAGCTTGTTGACGGTCACCGTTGTCTCAGCGCTGGGAAGTCTCGGCGCCTATTTCTGGGCGCGATGCTATGTACCGCGAAATATCGCAATCGGGGCTGGGTTGTTTTATGCCTTGATGCCCTATCACCTGGCGGAGTTCTATCAAGCGGCGCAGCTTGCCGAGTTCGCCGCCGGCGCAGCTTTACTTTTCTCGCTCGCGTTCGCTAAGCGGCTTTGCGATGACAATCGTTGGCGTGACGCAGCGGGACTGTCCGCCGCCTACGCAACATTAGTCCTTACACACTTGCCATTGGCCGTGTTTGGTTCGCTGACCCTGCTGCTGTACGCGTTAATGAGTTTGCCGCGGAAAGCCGTTTATCTCCCTCTCCCTCTGGGAGAGGGCAGGGGTGAGGGCCTTAGCGGCGTAAATCTCTCACCCCCAACCCCTCTCCCAGATGGGAGAGGGGAGAAGTTCAAAATTCTGATCAAACTCACAGCAGCTGTCGGCGTAGGCCTCGGCGCCAGCTCGTTTTATTGGGTGACGATGATTTCTGAGATGAAGTGGATTGTCGCCGACGGCCCGAAACCCGATCCGCTGCTCGATTATTCACACAACTTTGTCTTCTCGACATTCTCGCCGTTGAAGCAGGAAACGATTTGGTGGATGGGGCTGCTCGCGATTGCGACGGCGCTAATGTGTTTGCCCGCAACTTTTGCAGTGATCAAGCGTGGCGCAAAGCACCGAGGCTCACTCAGCAAATTATCGGTAGTCTTGCTATTTGCGTTTTTGATGAGCACGGTCGTAAGTAAACCGCTGTGGATCATCGTGCCTTACCTGAAAATGACACAGCATCCGTTTCGTTGGCTGGCGGTCGTTTCAGCCGCGGCGCCGGTGCTGATGTCGGCCGCGATTCCATTCTGGCAGGTGCGCTTGCAAAATCATCTGCGTCCGCTCGCGCTCGCGATGTGTGGCTGTGTGTTAATCGCGATGGCCTTTTCATTGACGCAGACCGTGCGCGGCGCAACTTATCTTTCGAAATCACATTTCGATCAGATCGTCGAGCCATTGAACGAATCACCGGGAATAATTCAATGGCTGCCGGTTTGGGCCATCGCCGCCGCGAAGGATCAACCGTCTTATGAGAAATGCATCCCGCCTGCTCTGAACGATAAAGTCGTCGCCGGCAATCGCACAGTACGCATCGGCGATTGGAACGATACGAAGCGAACGTTCGCGGTCGCGGCAGGCGCCGCTGCAGAAGCGCGGGTCGCGACATTTTATTACCCGCATTGGCAGGCAACCGTGAACGGAGAGAGAGCGCAGACGAGCGCGGCGACGGACGGCGCGCTTTTGATCTCGCTGCCGCCTCAGTCGACGAACGTGTCGTTGGAGTTTCGTGAGCCGCCGCGCACTAAGATCGCCGATGGCATCAGCATTATTAGTTGGACATTAATTGCCTCGCTTCTTATATTTGGTAAGCTCGCGAACCGCGCGCCTTCGGACTATGAGCCCCACGCCAATTGACGCGAAGCAACCAAATCAAACCGCACCGCCATCCTCAGGCGCCGTCATCGACAATTCTTTGATGAACGGTTTTGCCGGCACGCTCGCAGTAGCGCGCAACGCGTTTCGCGAAGCGGTGCGCGATCGCGTGCTCTACAACTTAGTGTTGTTTGTCTTGCTTTTGACCGGCGGCGCGATCTTTCTGGGCGAACTTTCAGGCGGACAAGAAACCAAGATCATCATCGATCTGGGACTGAGCGCGATGCTCCTCTTCGGAGTATTCATCGCGATCTTTGTCGGCGTAGGTTTAGTTTATAAAGAAATCGAACGGCGGACGCTCTATGCAATTCTAGCGAAACCAGTCGGCCGCGGCCAATTTCTCATCGGCAAATACCTGGGACTTTGTCTGACGCTCCTAATCAACGTGGCGGTGATGGGAATCGGCGTGTCGCTCGCCTTGATTTACATTCGCCGCGGTTGGGATCCGCTTGCTGTTCGCATCTGGCCTGCGGTGCTCATGATCTATTTTGAATTGACGATCATGACGGCTGTTGCATTGTTGTTCTCAACTTTTTCGTCGCCCGCGCTCTCCGCACTGCTCACATTTTTTGTATTTCTGATTGGACACTTCAGCGCCGATTTAAAGGCCATCGCGAATGGCAACTCCAGTATCGCCGCGCGGGCCTTGTTTCGCGCGTTGTATTACCTGCTGCCGAATCTCACTAACTACAGCGTCATTACGCCGGCGGCGCACGGCGTCGCGCCCGATGTGCAAGCGATTGGTTTGGGAGCCGCCTATGCGGTCGTGTACAGCACAGTTTTATTGGCGTTGGCGACGATGGTTTTCAGCGGGAGAAATTTCAAATGAAGAAAAATATTCTCCTGTCGCTCGTCATCATCGTGTCGCTGGCAATTTCGATCGCTCTGGTGCGTGCTAACGATACGCGCAAGTTGGCGCTCCAGAATCAACTCAGCGACGAACCGCTCTATGTTAATCCCACGACCGCCCGGCATCTGGCGCTGGCGTTCAACGGCCTCGCCGCTGATTGGTACTGGATGCGTTCGCTGCAATACGTAGGCGGAAAAATCGTCACGTTCGAAGATACTCACACCGAAAGCTTCACGCTCGCCGATATCGACTTGCGCTTGTTGCCGTCGCTTTTGCGCGTGTGCACCGCGCTCGATCCGCAGTTCATCGCCCCGTATGAGTACGGCGCGCTGGTGCTTCCGGAAGTTAATTCGGACGATGCGATCGTGTTGGTGAAAGAAGGGATCGCGAACAATCCCGCTGCCTGGCGTCTGTATCAACATCTCGGGTACATCTACTGGAAGCGCAAGGAATACGAGAAGGCGAGCGAAACTTATACGGCGGGCGCGAAGCTGGCGGGCGCGCCGGCGTGGATGGCCGCGATGGGCGCGCGCATGGAAGCCGAAGGCGGATCGCGCGATGCTGCGCGCGAAATGTATGGGCGCCTCTACGAAGCGACGGCCGATAAATCAATTAAAGAGATGGTCGAGAAGCAGTTAATGCGGCTCGATTATCTGGATCAACGCGAAGCGATTCATGCGTTGTTGGCTGCTTACAAAGAAAAGAATGGCCGGTGTGCGGCGTCATGGCGCGACGTCGCGAACGAAATGCACGCGGCTGGGCTGACGCTGGATGGCAAGACCGGTGCGCCGCTCGATCCATCATCAACGCCGTATGAATTGATCAAGAATGGGTGTGACGTGGGCTTGGATATCAATACACGAGTGCCTTTTAAATAAGGGTGATGAGTAATGAGTGATGAGTAATACTTTTAACTCGTCACCAGGTTAGTTATGCCGCTAATTGAAGTCAACAATCTAACTAAGGACTATGAAGTCGGGTTCTGGCGCAAGCATAAAGTGCGCGCACTCGATGGACTGTCATTGTCGGTTGAGGCCGAGCAAATTTTTGGTTTCCTCGGCGCGAACGGAGCCGGCAAGACCACCACGCTGAAACTCTTGATGCGTTTGATATTTCCGACCAGCGGCTCGGCGCGCATCCTGGGACGAGACATCAGCGACATTAGAATGCATGCGCGCATCGGTTATCTCCCGGAAAACCCTTACTTCTACGATTACCTGACGGCGCGAGAGTTACTCAACTACTGTGGCGAGTTGTTCGGGCTCGATAAGAACGTCCGAAGTACTCGCACTGAACAGTTGCTGACGCGCGTTAACCTCGAGCGCAACACATGGGATCGTCAACTGCGAAAGTTTTCGAAAGGGATGTTGCAACGCGTCGGGTTGGCCCAGGCGCTCATCAACGATCCTGAAATCGTTTTTCTCGACGAACCGATGAGCGGACTCGATCCCGTCGGCCGCCGCGAGGTGCGCGATTTAATCGCTGCGCTTCGCGGGGAAGGGAAGACCGTTTTTATGTGCTCGCACATCCTTTCGGACATCGAGGTGCTCTGCGACAGCGTGGCGATTTTGAAAGGCGGACGCGTCGCGCGTTCGGGCTCGCTCGAGGAGTTGCGTGCCCAGGAAAGTAGCGCGATTGAGATTACTGCCACCGGCGCCGATGTGGCCTCGTTGACGCGAGCGCTTCCCTCAGTCCAGATGAAATCAACCGCGGGCGGTATTCGCATCGAAGTTTCGGACGAGAAAGATATCGATGCGGTAATCGCGGCTCTGCGGCAAGCAAATGGAAAGCTCGTCTCGGTTCAGCCGGTAAGACAATCGCTGGAAGATCTTTTCATGTAACGCATTCTGTCAGATTGCGCCGCAAGCTTCCTTGCGCTACCTCAAAGTAAATCCCGTTACTTCCATCTTGATATTCGCGCGATCGTCTTCGTCGGTGAATCCGTCAATCAGGATCGACGCCCGCATGGTCTTGTTAGGATCCAATTCCGCTTGCCGGCCGGGAATCATCACTACCGTTCTTTGCTTCACGGGCTTGCCCGCGTGATCGACTACCGCAGCTCGCATCTCCAGCCCGGTGATGGTGCGGCCGGTAAAGTTACGTACGGTGGTGAACAACGTCATGACGGTATCGCCAAGAGCCCGCTTCGATTCATCAGCCTCAGGATCGTCGAGCGCGATCAATTTGCTGTATTTGTCCCAATCCGTGGAACCTGCACGAATCGCACTTTGCAGAGTGGCGGGCGGATTCGGCGCCGCTGATTTGCGCATCAGCAGATAGAAGAATCCGCCGATGAGGACCGCCGCGATTACGGCGACGACTATGATTATTACGGTGCGCGATTTCTCGTCAGCCTGAGTACGTTCGACTGCCATGGCTCGGAGTGCCTGACCTCCTGTTCGCATGTGTTGCTTAGACGCTCATTTTACTTCACATGTTCCTGCTTTGCGTAGGCTGGTGCACGTGTTCGCCATTGAAGTCTTGTTTAGAGGCGCGTTACTGCCCGTCTGTTTTGATCTTGACGATGACGTGGCGGGCGGTAGCCCGCCTCTAAACATTTGGTTTTGGTTCATGGCCTGCGTTAAGACGTAGGTCACCGGTCTAGTTGAGCATTTCGGCGGCTTTCTCTATCTTAATCATCTATGAATTGTCCTGTTTGTAAGTCTAAGGAATTATCTTCCACTCAACTCGAAGAAAATCTCATTTCTCATCGATGTCCAAACTGTCGCGGCAACTGGATCGGCGGCGCCGAGTATTGGAAATGGGTTGAAGTTAATAAGAGTGACCTGGCCGAACGTGTAATCGAATATGAAACGCTGTCATTGGCGGAACCCGGTTTGCCAATCGATTGTCCGGAGTGCCGGTTTCGCATGGTCAAGTATCTGGTCGGCCGCGGGCTGCATTTCTCCATCGATCATTGTCATGGTTGCAAAGGCATCTGGCTGGACGGCAATGAATGGGAAGCCTTGAAGAAGCGCAACCTGCACGACGATCTCAACCTGATGTTCACTTCGTTCTGGCAGAATGAAGCGCAAAGGCTGGAACGCAAAAAGAAGATGGAACAAATCTATACGGGCCGGTTTGGCAAAGACGATTACGAAGAGATAAAACGAATCCGGTACTGGCTCGATTCAAAAACGAACCGCGAAGAATTGATTGCTTATTTGATCGACAAAGCGCCGTTCGATGCGTGAGGGAATATAGATGAGCGAATCTGAGAGCGCCCAACTGTGGTATCAAACCAACCTCGATGTATTTTTGAATCGCTGGTATGCAGATTACGAGCAGGCGCGACAGTCGCGCGAGCGGCACGGGGGTTTTCTGCTTCCATTTCAGAAGC
>DASQYL010000227.1:0-3340 GCA_035639235.1 Pyrinomonadaceae bacterium
GCTTTCAAGATCGCTATGATCTGGTTCTCGCTGTATTTGCTCCGCTTCATTCAGGCCTCCTGGGTCGTTCATCCTACCCGGAAACCTCTGCTTTTCAATGGTCCGTTTTTTCGGGGTACTTACAGTGTTCCGTTAATCCATCGTGGAACTGTGAGTTAACTGATAAGGAGTGGATCAGAGATGAAAGCCAACTGCCGGACTTTCAAACATTGATCGTGTCCACGAACCCAACTGTTGGCACGGATTGGCTAAATCTAGAAAGCTATTTTCACGTAGACAATTCGCCTGAAGAAGATGATGCGGGCCCGCGATATCCCTTTCGCAGGGTTAACTATTGGCTACAATCGTTTCTTGTGAAAAAAGACGACTCCGATGATGTCTTTCGATGGATGAATGGTAACTGGAAGTTGTCACAGACACATGTTCTCCCAGAGTCTTCAGGAACAAATGATGTCTTCTTAGGTGAATTCTTCTGGTCACCATCGTTTGCTTACCACAACAATCCTTATTACTACCGCAGCGGTTGGACGCGTGGAGGGCCGGACAATGAAATTCCCAAACCGATTCTTCTAACATCAGATCAGTATTTCCAAGACCGAAGCTACGATTGTTCAATTGTAGAGCCAATTACAATTCGGCTGCCGCACAAGATCATAGCCGATGACATGAAGCTCAATTGGAAAGGCATTGAGGGACGCTACTATGATGGTAATGACGAGTTGTTGGCATGTGATCCGTCCGTCGATTCTGTCGGACCCAGTGCGTTACTTGTGAATCGAGAGTTATTTTCGAAGTACTTGGATGACGAAAAATACGACGTAATTTGGGTGCTGACAGGTGAGAAACTGATTATTACCGGGGGAGCGGCCGGTCGAGATTGGCCGGGACGAATGAATCTATTGGGCGTTTGTCGGCTTCGTGATGGAAGCATCGATGGTAAGATCGTCACAAAAGTCGAAGACTAGAGGTTCCATCCAGTGACCATTGTCGTCGAGCTGTCCGCTTCAGGAACTTGACCTCAGCGATCTTGCACGATGTCTCTCATTGATTTCTCGATATGGTCGACACGATTTTCGCCCAAGTATGCGTTTACAGAAATCGCTTGCTGTAACGACTCAGCCCGATAGTTGTCTTTATCAACATGGAAATTAATCGCAAACAGCCGACTCTTATCCCTCCCATACAACGTCCATTTGGCTGGACCGCCTTCGTAAAAGTCCTTTGTCATACGAAAGAAACGATGCGTTTGAGTCTCGCGTTCAGCCTGTTCCCATGAGGGGTGCCATCCTTCATGAAGGAATGCCGAAGGAAACTCAACTTCTACACGATAATCAGTAACCGTGTCTTCCCGGTTATTCTGAATAAAGAAACTCATCTCATACTCGTCACGCTCGTCCGACTTGTGATTCAGCTTCGGCTCAAAAGAAACGCTCAGAGATTCAGGAGTTGGCTGCCGCATATTTTCAATCTCGGCCTTCGGTGAGTCATCAACGCCGGCTGTCGATTTCTTTTCGTTATACAGCCGTCGAAACCATCTCGCAGCCCTCTCTTTATTGTTCATTGGCTGGGATTCGAGAAACTCATACTTGGCAGAAGCAAGCTCCGGGTACGTCGCATCAAGTGCTTTTAGGATTTGCTCGGGCGGGATTAAGTCGCAAATGAAGCCAAACCATCCTAGATCCTCTTGCCAGTCACGAGATGTTTCGGAGTTTGGATCTATACCGTTCGCCGCGCTGATGAATTCCGCGGCATCCGAGGGACTTGCTTCTATCCTTCGGCGTAAATAATCGCGAAGGCTTTCTTTATGAGCAAATGCCCAGAGTTGGTAGAGCTGCTGCGCATCATGAGGATATTTCCGTTCGATGGGTTCGACTTCGGCAAACGCCGCCGTTCGTTTTGCTACGATCTCCTTTATCCGTTGTTCTGTTTGCTCTGAAACAACTGAAACCATCTCGTCCGAATAGCTGGTTTTCTTCATCTTGCGCATCCAGCTCGAATAGTCATAAGCAAACGGCAACGGTTCTATTCGTTGCGCTAGTTCGATCGCTAGACTCTCTCGCGCTGACTGATCGGGGATTCTATGCAGCAAGTGACGAAGGAGGGCGCTTGCTTGAGAAATCGTGCCCAAACCGAAGAACCTATCGGTTGGGTGATTATATGGGAAGGTGCTGCCGCTCAATGCTACAACAAGTGCGAGGATAGCGGCGGTTTCAGGCTTCAGAGCGTCTTCTTTGTTTCTCAGCTTCTCGATAAGTACATGTGCGCGGTTGTCCGAAGATAACTTCTTAAACTCCTCCACTAAAGTTTCGACGGCAGGACCCGGAATTTGGGATAAGAACCGTTCGACCTCTTGATCGCTAATATCGTCAGAAGGAACTCCATAATTGAAATAACGTGGAAAATACTCTTTTGTGCCTATACGCTTTTCTTTGCTGCGTCCTTCAATGAGATCGGGAGAATAAGCACCTGCTCGAAATAGACCCATAGCCCCAGTCCTTGGGAAAAGTGCTTGAACAACGATACTAGCTGCTTTGCGATCTTGCTCAGAGTAGTCTTTTAGAGCTTCCTTGATGACACCTTCCGTTAGCGCTTTTGCGTCTGCGTCGCGGATCCAACTCAAGGGATCGCTTACGCCTGGGCTGAAAGCGTCTGCGTTCTCTCGAATCGCTGCATATAGCTCTGGATAAAAAATGCGGATACCTTCAATTAGTATCAAATCCACAACGTCAGTTTCACCAACCAGAATCGGCAGCGCGAACGTAAGGGCGTTTCCGAATCGCTTTGCAACCCGTGGCGTCGTGATCCGGTTCATAAAACCCTTGTCGAATATTTCGCCCAATCGCTTTGCCTCATCCTCTGATAGTTCATACTTGGCTTGTGCGAGTGCGGCCTCCAACCCTTCAATAGCTAACGCTCTCCGCGCGTTGCGGCTAGCGGGAGGCAATGACAATGGCACCTGAATAATTTTTTCAAGAAAACTCTTTCCACCGCCAACGCCTACGTATTTCTCGCCGAGCGCCTCCGCAACGCGTTTCTCGTCGAAGAACAAAACATATGTTGTATTTGGGAAGTCCCCTAGTAATTTGACCAACCTAAACACTGTGTGAATCTCTGCTTTGTCCAGTCGATCAATATCGTCCATCATCACAACAATACGCTTGGACGAATTGGCAAGCGCATCTTCGAAGCGACTTTTCAGAACGTCAATATCAACATGAGAACGTTTGCGAGCAAAGATTTTGAAGGCACCGCTCATCTTGCCGGCGTACGGAATCGGACTCAGTAGGTCTGCGTATTGTTCAGCAAGCGCAGCTAGCTCTTCTCTCTTTTTTGTAAGCTT
>DASQYL010000228.1:0-3818 GCA_035639235.1 Pyrinomonadaceae bacterium
TTTGGTTCGTTAGTTCTCGGTGTCTATGACAAACGGAAGCTTATCTACGCGGGCCGGGTCGGCACTGGCTTCACGTTCAAACAGCGAGGTGATCTGAAGAAGCAGCTTGATAAGTTCATCCGCGCAACGTCCCCGCTTGCAGTAGTACCGAGAGACCCAGGCTTACGCGAAGCAAAATGGGCACAACCGAAGATGGTCGCGGAGGTTGCGTTTACCGAGTGGACTACTGATGGATCGATCCGCCATCCATCATTTCAAGGATTGCGCGAGGACAAGAAGCCAAAAGAAGTTGTCCGCGAGAAAACGACGGGAATTGGGAACCCGCCTTCGCCCTAGCGTAACAGTGCTTTGGCTCGGACACGACGGGTTGCCATCACCGATTTCAACCGCAAGAACCATTCGCCCTTATGGATGATTCTTTGGCAGTCGCGAGTCCGATTATTAATCAAGGCGGATTTTGTAAGCCGCGAAAGCGTCTTCCAGTTCTCACCGAAAACATAAATAGCGTTTCCAGTTAAAGGGCAATCTAAGACAGCGGTTGGACCCTCATGAAAGTAGAACACCGCATAACCCTCAAACTCGTCGATTCCAACATATATTTCATCCGGCGATAAGCTGTTGATTTTGTGGAGTCTCGCGACATCGAAGATAGGATTTCTTCGTCGCCGCGATAATTGCTCAAAATGTTTAAGAATTCTTTCAAAGGGATGACTCCCCTTTGGAAGAAGTTTCCAGCTAACCTTTGTCGCGGCAAGCAGCGGTCCTCGCTTTTCGTAAATCGCAATGTCTTCAAGAATTCGAGTAACAATACGGCGGGCAGACGATGATGCAGAAAGCTTTGACTTCAGAATACGAGCGTACTGCCGCAGAGTCTCTGGATCTGTAGTAAACAGTGACTGATCGTCAGCTCTTAAACGTCGCCCCTTTAAGCAATCATCGATCAGTTGTCTTAAGTCACCAAAATCCTTCCTTAGAAGAACTTCAATGACTGCTGGTGTTAGCGTAAAGCTAGAGGTAGCCACAGCGGCTTGAACGGTTCCTTCAATGGCCTTAACACTATTTACATTAGCAACAGGTTCAGCGGTTGTGCCGGCATTTGCGATCCATATCGCATGTGTCAGACCAAGGGAATTCTGAAAATCATAATGCTGCGGCGATACTCTTTCTATATGCCTCATTACTCGCGATAGACTCTTTGTTAGGTTCACGCTGTCGCTTCCGGCGACAAGGTGATAGATTTTTCCAGCATGCTCCCTCGTAAGATGGTCGTTGCCGACTTGGATTAGAGTGACCGAAGCGCAACGACTTTCGAGTAAGCTCTTGAGGCGTCTGGCATCCGTTTCGCGGTCCGGTATATAAAGAACATTTGCTTCCACTTCCTTAAATTCGTCGGTGCCAGGCCCGTCTGTCGGTTCGTCGAACTTAGAATTTACGCTCGAAGAAACATCTGAACGCTTTTCACTCAGATCACGCATCCGTATCAGTCGCACGATCCCTCTCACAAGGTGACTTGGGATGTAGCCACCGGGCTTTCTAGCGGAATCTATCTGTCGAGCGATGCTCTCGACGGCGTCGCTACTCACAGACAGCGCCTTTGATAAATGTTCGACTTTAATCTTGCTGACGATCTTGCCACTGATGATTTCCTCGACATGATTGGTAGCGACGTGCTCCCTAAGCGCCGCCTTCGTCAAAAACTCAGAGGGACACGCTATACATCTTCTTTTCTTGGGCTCTTTAGGCACAACAATCGGCGCTGTTCGTGTGGGTTCGTTTGCGACAACTTGCCATAGCTCAGCTGGCGAATCTTTTCTTGAGCCGCGTTGCGAGCTAGAAGTTTGATCACCCGGTCTATACACAAGCCTCATCGTTGGCTTTGTTAGTCGACTTCCCTTCAGAATGTAACCGTGAGTCTTAAACAGATGGCTGTTCACTTCTGTTTTGAATTTGAACGGCATGCCGCACAATGGGCAAATTCTTCTCTTGTTAGCACCTTGCTGTACCGTCGTCTTAGAAGAGGATTCCTTTTGAACAGGAACCTTTGTCTCCCCAGTCACAACATCCTGACTGAGCGCGCCTTTGTTGTTGTTGGGCAGGGGTCCCTTTAATTGAACGACCGTAATTTGAGGCTTTCTTATACTGGAGTCGACGGCACTGACTATGGGAAGATGTCGTGTGAGGGAGTCGCCCGGAAACTTGTTTGCTCGTTTACCTTGGCTGCGATCCTTCGCAGAATACCTGTCGCGAATCCTTTTGGCGAAATCTTTTGAGATAGAGTTTGAGGGCACACTGACATCAACACCCTCGCGCCGCACCTCTTCAATCAGTCGCTTCGTATCGATTTTTAGATCTTTAGCGAGATCGTATAGTCTTACTTTGGACCTAACAGCACTCATCCGAGGTTCCATTCAAACTTCATCTGGAACTAATAGCGTGATTTTGTAGGGACGCGCTAAAAGTCGCGCCATTATACGCGACTGCGTTGCCAAAAACGTGATGGTCTATAGTAACGCTCTAAGTCGCTCCTTCAACACTGCTTCTTTCGGGGTCCGAACGCCACGTTGCAACCAATCGTGGACTTTGTTAACTGAGAGGGTATGCGTTACTGAACTGCGGACTTCGACTTCGAGTTGAGTCAGTCCAGCCGGCTGCAGATCATGCTTGCGAAAAGCGCAGATGCCTAGCACGGAGGCCTCGTAGAGACCTTCAGCATCTACTTGGACAGAGTGGCGGATGCCGTCTAAGTCCACAAATGAAACGATACAGGCCGCCATGTGGCGGAGGATAGCATTTTCGGAAATTTTCGCCAATCGGACGATGTGCCATTTATGGGAAGCCTTTTGAAATAGTAGCGGCTGGATTTTAACAAGAGCGCCTAGTGACCTCTAAGCTGCCTTTATCTTTAATTGCACTGGTGTTGTTGGCTACTGAATTGTTGTGTTGTTTGGCAAAAGCCTGTGACCCGTAAGCCGGACTCCCTTTTCGTTCAATATTCCTTGCCATCCTTCGCGCGTGCCGATCAATTGCGGAGCTTCATATAACCCGGCGCGCACTTCCTGCGCTGTTAAGCGTGCAAACTTAGCTCTTAGAGAGTGATTAGGCGCAACGAAAGTTTCCTTCCGGTGAAGGATGAAAGGATTTTTTGAATTTGTGTAATCTTGATATCGCACATGGAAGGATCTGAGAGGTACGACAAGCGAAGCGGCTAGCGCAGGGTGAGGGTTAGTCTCGAAATCAGGATAGTAAAGGTAGGAGACCTGCGCTTTGTTGCGACAAAGCTTGATAATGTTGGCCCCTTCCACCGCGCCTATGTACGCGTGGGCGCAGGCTTCATAAATACGCAGGACAGGAGGCAAAAAAGACAGGGCACTCGCATGAACATAAAGAGCGTCAGGGGTTTGTTTCCCAACATCAGATTTATTACAAGCATCATTTATGATTTCCGGTTTTCCAGCAGAAAAGAGTAATTCATCGGCCAATTCACAGGCGTGGCGATAAGTTGAGAAAAAAGCTCGCACATCAAGCCGAAGATCGGATGGAAGTTGCGAGAATCGAGGCCGACCATCGAAGCGCGTCAATGCAAGATAGACCAGGAGATCCTGAGATCGTTCCTCACGAATCTGATCCCACTGGTCAGTATCGGTAACCTCGCGAATGATGGTGAAGGCACGACGTAGGCTGCCGATCCGTGCACGAATGGCAGCTATTTCAATCTCAGAGGCGTCCGGCAAACGACCTCGATTAGTTATGAAATCAATGAGCGGCTCAAACAAATCTAGGTTCTCTTCAAAGATGCTATGGCTATTCTTCTGGCGGGG